>JAHAYQ010000035.1 GCA_018384465.1 Myroides sp.
ACATGTATTAGGTCGACTACAGATAAAAGATTCAACCACTTTCGAACTGTACGATGATGCTCTTCAAAAACAGATTGATGGCGTATTTGATACCGACGGACAGCTGGTTACAGATGCAAAAACCAATCAAGGTGTGTATACCTATTATTACCGTAATCAGTATCTAGTATATCAACCACAAACTAACCAGTTTATGCAGGGTAAAACCATTGATACTACAACCCTAGCCAAAATACAGATTACCGAATTGGTAGACGGAAGTCGGAAAATGGGTGCACCACCACACAAAGTCAATGCAAAAACATACGCTTATAATGGCTTATTGTATGTGAAATCGGAATTACTTGGAAAGAACGAGCCTAAAAGTATGTGGTATCAAGCCAGTATTATCGATGTGTACAATTACAACAAAAATGAATATCAATACAGTTTTTATGCGTACGACCATCAGAAAGATAAAATCAAAGAGTTTGCCTTAAATGATACTTATTTCTTTGGGTTGGTTGAGAATTCCTTAGTGCGCTATCAAATAATGAAACAATAAAAATCTATTGGCCAATAGCAGGGTTTAACGGTTGAAAACCTGTATAAAAGAGTAGACCAACAAAATTATTAAATCATGAAAAAAAATTTAAAACAAGTCTTAGTACCATTGGCAGTAATGGTTTTTGGCGCAGCAGCAGCATTTGCAACAAATGCAGCAAAACAAAGTCAAAGACAGTCTACTGTAGTAGATCATGCTTATTACTACAACAGCGCATTACCTTCTGGTTCTAGATGTGTAATGGTTGAAGTAGAATGTCTTGATGGAGAGGGACTAATCTGTACCGACTTTGCTAACCGTCGAGTTTGGAAAACAGATGTTGAAGGATTAACCGGATGTACGGGAAGTCTTACAAGAATTGGTGATTAATTTTTAATGAGGGCTGCAATTGCAGCCCTCTAACTATTACTCTTTCAAATAGCTATCAAACCACTTTTTAATTCTGTCAGATAAATCCCTTTGATTTTCTTTATTCTCTAAAACATGACCTTCTTTTGGGTACAGCAAGAGCTTTACGTCCTTTTTTCCATCCTTCAATGCTAAATACATAGAAATGCTCTGGTTCCAGTTAACCTGATAATCTTCTTTTCCTGTCCATAAAAGTACAGGCGTATTTATCCGCTTTACATGTGTTAGTGGTGAATTATCATAATACTTCTCAGATATTTCAGTAAATCCTGATCCCATCCGATAACTCTCATAATAGAACCTCCAAATTTCAGGACGTCCAGACAACCAATTTACTGAATGATACCAATTAACAATATCGAAAATTCCGGCGCCAGATACTGCTACCTTAAAAATATCAGTTTGCGTGAGGATAAAATTTGTTTCGTAACCTCCGAATGAGTGTCCAATCAGTCCGAGCCTTTGTTTAGCAAATGGAATAACATTATTTAAACTATCAATGGCAGTTAGCACGCTTTCGGTTGCGGAATATCCGGGACTTCCGTACTGATATCGAATATCAGGTTCTATTACAAAATATCCATCTTGTGTATAGTCACGGTAATTGAAGCCTGTCATACTAACTTCGTCCCGCGATTGATAATTTAACCGCTCATTTATTTTCTTTTCATAAATATTAAATATTGCAGGATATTTTCTGTCTGGTTGATAACCTAAAGGATACCTTACAATTGCACCGGTTTTATTACCATGTCTATCTGTCCAACCAAAATATTCTGTTTTTTGAAGAGCTGCCAGGCTATCGTGACGGTTGGTTTTGTAGACCAATTTTTCGATATTGTTTTTCAAATCTAAAATATATAAAGCTGGTGGAGAAGATCCATTTTCCTTCGTATAAGTTAACATTCCCTGCGAGCGTTTCAACTGCGCGTAACTATGAGTACTACGTAGTAGTGAATATTCTTTATAATCAGCATCTAAAATAGACAAGCCTTCTTCTGCGTAGGCAGCGTCCTTCCAATGTAGAATATAGTTACCGTATTCCAGTAGGGTTCTTGTATAAGTAAAACCAAGTGGTTCTTTCTGTGAACTGTAATTAACAGATGGAAAATCATATACACGATCCTTCTCCCTACCCGATGTTATTCTGTTAGACAAATTCTTATCAATATCGTACAGCCATAAGTCCCTAGAATCCTTAAACAATACATATTTTTCAGCCAGCAGTACAGGTTTCTGAATCACAGTGTGTTCCCTCGGAACAAAGTCACTGTTATTTTTTGCAAACTCATTGTACATGTTTCTCGTTACCAACGTATGACTTTTTTTTGTTGGATCAAACTTTGTCCAATTATGCCCATCCAAATAAAAAAGAGATGAAAATCCTGTTGCTGAATAAATCATCTGATGATTTCCAGTGGCTTTTGCAACGTACTCAAACTTTTTTAAACGATAGTTAAAACGATACATTTCGAGATCAGGAATATAACGTGTTAGGTCATCTATCCATTTAACTGCATAAAGTTCACCATTATCTGTCACTTTTGGTTGCTCTTCAGGACCACAGATAATTACTTTCATGTCTCCTTTTTTCAAATCAATAATTCCAACTGCTTCAGATCCTTCCCTCTTATGGAATGGTTCCAAAGTATTCCCTTCACCCCATACTTCAACATTCCCCTTAGTTTCTCTCGTTTCCTTTCGCATTCCTAGTATAAGCTTGTCCTGCTTGAGCAGACGCACCGATTTAAACAACGTATCAATTTCTCTACCACTCTGCTCCATTTTTCCTTTATACTTTAAAACAGATTTATTATTAACGGTTTTAAAAACAAAAATATCCTTCTTATCATTTCCAATGATATAACAGCCGGATTCTTCCGGATTACATAATACTTTCTTTATTTTGGTACCCGCAGGAAGAGGAAGCTGATGCCGTATGGTTTGACCATTTTTTAAACCATAAGTACTTATATTACCGGAAGATGTCACTGCATTTAGCTCTTGTTTTTTATTGCAGACTGCATAATGAGTTATTTCTTCAAATGTTTTTTCAATTCCTGTGACAGGATTGAAAACCGTGAGTACCTTTAACTGTTTATTGAAACCAAGCAAACGATTAACAGGTTCTATCCATTCAACAGTACCAATTTCAGGAAGCCTTTGCACTATAAATTTTTGCAAGTCAACCACAATCAGTTCATTCGTTTTAATATCTGTACCCAAAAACCATTCATCTGTAAGTACTGTGGAGTTTGCGATACTTTCAAATTCCAGTTTTTGACCCGATTTCATATTATATAAGCACAGTTTTTCTGTATTATGGTGATTTTTAAAAAAAGTTACAACTCCTTTATTGTTTACTTTGTCATTAATCAGTTTCTCGTAACTATTTTCAGATTCCTGCCCTATTACCGGGCAGGAAACGAAAACTAACAAATAAATAATATGAGAAAAAAAAATTTTCATGGTGTTCGATTTTAATATCCAATATTCTGCGGTAAAAGCCCAGGATTGAGTAGCAATTCATTATCAGGAAGAGGTAGCAATGAGAAGTGTGACCTCCATTGCGGTTTTACACTAAGCAGATCGTTCAAACGATTTCTACGTTTGAGGTCATAGAACCGGTGCCCAAACTCGCAAAAAAGTTCCGCACGTCTCTCCCGCATCAGTACTTCCAGTCCTTCTGTAACATTAGCCACGTGGACCACATCCAGACCTGCACGCATACGAAGCACACTTATATAACTATTAAATGCTGCAAAATCCGCTAATTCCATTGCAGCTTCAGCCGCTATAAGGTACATTTCTTCCAGACGGATGACTACCGAATATTCCTTTGTAGGTGATGATGCTCCCCTAACCTTATATTTATATGCACAATAATCTTCTGTAGTAGTTCCTACTTTCTTTATCCAGTTTTCCATACGCAGGTCTCCTGTTTCGAATGAGTTAACCAAAAAAAGTGACAACCTACCTTGTGGAGCCGGCACTGAAGTAAATATATATTCGGTACCTTCTGCCGTATTTCTTCCCTCTGCATCAGGTTTCAGCTGCCAGATCGCACTTCGGCTCTCTTTCAGGAATACCTTATCTAAAGGCTCCAGTTCATATTCTGCCTGATCTATTAACAGTTGTGCAGTACTTAAAGCTTTATCCCATTTTTGCTGGTATAGGTACATACGCGCAAGAAATGCACGGACTACCGAACGATTAATACGAATTTTTTCTGCAGATGGATACAAATCACTAAGATGCTGTTGCGCCTGTTCCAAATCGGATACAGCCAGTTGCATGATCTGTGTTTCGGAAATTTTTTCTATTTTTTTATTAATATTATAATCTGTTATTGTTACATAAGGAACAGATCCAAAAGTTTGTGAAAGGTAAAAGTGAAGTATGCCTCTTACCGCAAGAGCTTCTCCCTGTAAACGAGTGCGAACTTCTTTAGACATACCTGATGAATTATTTAACCCCTCAAGTACACTATTTACCGTATAAATCTGCTTGTAGGTATTATCCCATATTGTTTTTACACCCGCATTTCCGGCAACCACACTTCCTTCGTAAAAGTGTCTGTGGTTAGTTGACTGCGGATTTATCACCTCTATCTCGTCTGTATAGCACGCCAATAAATACCCCATACCTAGTCGGCTACCAGCAAAAAATCCGCTGTTACGCATTTGTGTATATACATAAGTTAACGCTGCTTCGGCAGTACGGTCATCATTAAAGACGATCGACTGTCCCACCTGATCTTTGGGTATATCTGTTTCAAGAAAGCTCTCGCAAGCTACAGGAACTATGGTCAAGATCAGGATTACTAAAATTTTTACTATTTTTTTCATGATGAACAGTTTTATTTAAAAATTAAGAGAAAATCCCAATGCCACGGTACGCATTGCAGGCAGATAACCACCTGCCGTTTCGGGATCGCCCCATTGGTAGTTAGTTAATGTTATCAAATTAAATCCTTGGAGGTAAATTGTCTGGGAAGTACTTTTTAGCCATTTACCATTTAAACTGTATTGGAGCTGGAGTGATTTCAATCGAACATACGAACCGTTAGAAACAACCGCATCACTGTTTCTGAAATAATCAGCTGCCTGCAACGCCCTGTTGTTTGATCCGGATGTAGGTGCCTGATAAGATGCGTCTGGATTACCTGTTGAAAAATAATCGGTATGCGCTGTTGTTTTGTTAGACATAATGCCCAGATAAGAAGAAGTATAATCAAAATTATTCACTGTTTGGTTTACCCACTGTATCAAAAAATCTAATGACCAATTTTTATACGAAAAACGGTTGCTTACACCACCATAGCTTCTTACCCCGACATTCACAACCTGCTGACGATCAAGCTGACTAATAACACCGTCACCATTCATATCTTCTACAGTGTACAAACCTGTCTTGGGGTCGATCCCCGTAAAACGATATACTTTACGAATTGTGGTAGGTTGACCAATTACATATCTGCTGGCATAGGTTGATTCTTCCAGATTTGGAAAATCCATCAGCCTGCTTCTAGGAATACTAAAATTTATATTCATATTCCATTTAAAATCCTTTCTATCTATATTCAATGTTCGAAGTGTAAATTCCCAACCTGAATTTTCAACGGTAGCATCAAGGTTCGCTTGTACGCTGGTAAAACCGGTTGTTCCGGGAAGTGGAAGACCTACCAGTTGGTTTGACGATCGGTTGCGATACCATGCTACTGTAGGAGCTATCCTACCATTAAAAAATTCCAACTCTAAAGCGGCTTCCAACTTCTTGTTGGTTTCCCAACTAAAATCGGGATTATAAAGACGTAGAGGCTCCAACCCCGGAATACCATCATATTTATATGCGTTTAACCCATACGTATTCAGATACTGGTAGTCACCTATCAAGTCACTACCAGCAATACCGTAGCTAGCACGTAGTTTACCAAAGCTTAACCACGAGCTTTTCTCCAATACTTCTTCGCGGCTGAAGAGCCATGCAGCACCAATCGCTCCGAAATTGGCAAAACGGTTGTTGGCACCAAAACGGCTTGAACCATCGCGTCTTCCAGTAAGGTTTATAATGTATTTTTGATCTAGTGAATAGTTTAATCTGCCGAATAATGCCGTGTAGCGGTACATGGTTTCATTATCGTACATTACGTTCTGAATTGCTGCGTTTGCACGGTTCCTGATAAAATCGTTAGAAGTAAAGTTTCCAGCCTGCATACTGAAACCTTGTTGGTCACGGTTTTCAAATGTAGCTCCCAGTAATACATCCACATGATGCCTTTCTTTTTTTAGCCACCAGTTGACCTTAGGTTCAACGATCCAACCTTCTCTTTTCATGGTAGAATTTGTCATTGCAGAATGTTCGCTGGTAGCATTCAATGCGGGACTGTAAATTGTTGAGGGTACGGTAACGGTTTCATCGGTAAAAGAATTAGTAAGACCCGCACTCATACTGAACTTCAAGTTATGTAATGCTTGAAAATCAATATTGAACTGCATTGATAAATTTTCCGTATTTGAAAAATATTTAGATTCCAATTTTGCTAACGGATTTTCGAACGTATTGTTTTCCCAATTCAGTTTTCCATCATCATCATAAAGTGCCGGTGCATTTGGAGGAGTAAATATCTGTGCGGTAAAGTCGGTTGCCATCATAGTGTTGCGCTGACTACTTTTCTGAATATTGCTTTGAACCGTAAATCGTTCATCTTTTGAACGATGGTTTACATTCAGCATAAAATTTGTACGCTTATACCCAAAATTTCCCGGAAAAACTGTTCCATCATTACGATGGGCAGCACTTATAAGATAAGATGTCTGACCTGATCCGCCACCAATAGAAAACTGCGTATTCTGTGAAACCGCCTTGCCTCCAATAAATTCTTTCTGCCAATCGGTATAACGATCAGCATCCCACGTACCGTTTATATCATAGGCATTAGCAGGCAGTTCCGTAATACCGTCATTTAGATATCCATCACGACGCATTTGAAGGTATTGCGGGGTATTCATCAAGTCCATGAACTTTGAAACAGTACTGACCGAAGTTGTGGATTGAAGAGAAAATGTTGTCTTATCCGAACTACCTTTTTTAGTTGTGATAAGTACTACCCCGTTTGACCCACGCGAACCGTAAATGGCCGTAGCATCGGCATCTTTCAACACTTCGATGCTTTCAATATCATTGGGGTTGATACTATTAAGGGGACTTACATTTCCTGATGGAAAAAGCGTTACAGAAATATTAATATCCGAAGCTGACTGTGAGACATAAGGTACACCATCAACGATATACAGGGGCGCATTTCCCTCGGTACGCAAACTGTTGCGCCCCCTGATCTGTATATCGAAGCCGCCGCCGGGGGTACCGCTGCTCTGCGTAATGTTCACCCCTGCCATACGTCCTTGCATTGCGGCCAGCGGGTTGGCAACTGGTTGTTGGCCAATTTCCTTACTGGTTATTTTAGAGATGCTTCCCGTTCGTTCTTTGTCGGTTACCGTGTAATAACCTGCATTAATTACGAGTTCTTCCAATGTGTCGTCATCGGTTTGCATGGTTACGTTGAGTACGTTTGTGGAAGCTTTCAGGTGTTGGGTTTTAAACCCTAGATACTCAAACGTGATGGTAGCATTTGGTATAACACTTAAGGTATAAAAGCCTTGTTCATTGGTTTGGGTACCATTGTCGGTATCTTTCTGCCACACGGTTACGCCCTCTAAAGGGGTACCGTCGGCAGTTTTAACCACGCCGCTAAGAACGCTGTGTTCTTGGGCGTATACTTTGTAGTTGCTAAATAATAGTAGTAGCAACACCCACATAAGGGGTACAGCAAGTGCTGCAAAAGTAATTTTTTTCATAC
>JAHAYQ010000036.1 GCA_018384465.1 Myroides sp.
ACCTGCTCAGATCCTAATGCACCACTACCGTATTGATACCTTACGTTAGATACTAAATCACAGCCTGCGTTAACCAATACCTCTTTAACAAGGCGCTCGGGTGTGTAGGTATCGTCAACTTCAACATAGTTGTATTGACCATAACCAAAGAAGCTTGTAACTAAAAACAGTATTAATAAATATTTGTTTCTCATAGTTAGTTAATAATTATTTATATGAGTTAATGTGAACAAAAAACACTTTTGTTTTAAAAGCGAAATTTACACAAATTTAAGAAACTATTAAGCTTTTTTTGTTTTTTTTTTAAAACAATGCAAACTTTAACAATTCACAACCTATCAATATCCGCTTTAACAAGGATATCATCTTGTAATTTATCATTTAAAAAGTTTTATCTTAATGCAATTATGTATATTTGCATTCTTAATATTTTATTCAAGTTAATACTATTAATATTATGTGTAAATCAGACGCATTACACGACGATATGGGCAACAACCATATAGGTACTAATGACCATACGCCTTTAAGAGCTGATGCTTTTTTAATTTCAGACGATGAAAAAATAGCATCTATCAAGAAAGATGTCGAAAATATATTGAACACCTTAGGGATGGATTTAACCGACGATAGTTTAAAAGGTACTCCAAACCGGGTAGCAAAAATGTTTGTTAAGGAAATTTTCGGCGGATTAAATCCAGCCAAAAAACCTTCATCATCTACCTTTGAAAACAAATATAAGTACGGTGAAATGCTGGTTGAAAAAAACATTGTGGTTTATTCTACCTGCGAGCACCATTTGTTACCTATTGTTGGGCGCGCACATGTGGCTTATATTTCTAACGGCACGGTAGTTGGTTTATCAAAAATGAACCGTATTGTTGATTATTATGCAAAACGCCCGCAAGTACAAGAGCGTTTAACCATTCAAATTGTAGAAGAATTAAAACGTGTGTTAAACACAGAAGATGTAGCGTGTATTATTGACGCCAAGCATTTATGTGTTAATTCTCGTGGAATTAGAGATATTGAAAGTTCTACCGTTACGGCAGAGTATGGCGGTGCTTTTAAAAATGAAAATGTTCGTAAAGAACTACTCAACTATATACAGTTAGAAACAAAATTCTAAAAACACCTTATTATGTTATACAATCAAAATCAACTGAAAGTATACAATTCGCTTTCGGGGAAAAAAGAAGATTTTACTCCTATCCATGCTGGTAAAGTAGGTATGTATGTTTGTGGACCTACTGTTTACAACTTTGTGCATTTAGGAAATTGTAGAACATTTATTTCGTTTGATCTTATTTTTCGCTACTTAAAACACTTGGGCTATCAGGTGCGATATGTGCGTAACATTACCGATGTGGGGCATATTGTAGACGATGCCGACGAAGGTGAAGATAAAATTGCACAAAAAGCGCGATTAGAACAGATTGAACCAATGGAAGTGGCGCAAAAATATACCGTTAACTTTCACGACACCCTAAAGCAATTCAACAACTTAGAACCAAGTATTGAACCAACTGCTACTGGGCATATTATTGAACAAATTCAAGTTATTCAACAGATTATTGACAATGGATACGCCTACGAAGTAAACGGATCGGTTTATTTTGATATTGAACAATTTAATGAGAAGTACGATTACGGTATCTTGTCTGGCAGAAACATCGATGATATGATTGCCAATACCCGTGAGTTGGACGGACAAACCGATAAACGCAATCCGCTTGATTTTGCTTTATGGAAAAAAGCCGAACCGCAACATATTATGCGTTGGCCTTCTCCTTGGGGCGATGGTTTCCCGGGTTGGCATTTAGAATGTACCGCAATGAGCACCAAATATTTAGGTTCACATTTTGATATTCACGGTGGTGGAATGGATTTAAAATTCCCTCATCATGAATGCGAAATTGCTCAAAACGAGGCTTCATGCGGCCATACACCAGTAAATTATTGGATGCATGCCAATATGTTGACGTTAAACGGAAAAAAAATGTCAAAATCAACCGGTAATAACATCCTTCCACAAGAGTTATTTTCTGGTGACAATAACATTTTAAGCAAGGCTTATCACCCTGCTGTGGTGCGTTTCTTTATTTTACAAGCGCATTATCGTAGTATTTTAGATTTTTCAGACGATGCCATTCAAGCATCTGAAAAAGGTTTTCAACGTTTAATAGACGCTTTGGAAAGTGTTGACAAATTGCCAACCGACGCTGCTTCTGATTTCAACGTTCAAGAATGGAAACAGAAGTGTTACAACGCTATGAACGATGATTTTAACAGCCCCATTCTTATTGCTCATTTATTTGATGCAGTACGCGCAATTAACCTTATTAAAGATGGCAAAGAACAAATTACATCAGAAGATAAAGATACATTAGCAACCACTTTAAACGCTTTTGTTTTTGATGTATTAGGTTTGTTTAAAGAAGATGGTACCGAGGCGAACGACGATAAATTAGAAGCCGTAATCAATCTTTTAATTGCCATGCGAAATGAAGCACGCGCTAATAAAGATTTTGCTCAATCTGATTTTATACGTGATCAATTAGCTGCTATGGGCATTACCTTAAAAGATGGAAAAGAAGGAACTTCTTTCTCCTTATAATATTTCACAAAAAAGCTACTTACAATCAAGTAGCTTTTTTTATCTTTGATTTTTATGGAACAACTCAAAAAAATATTGATTTTTCCCTTTGTTGTACTGATACGTTTTTATCAGCTATGTATTTCGCCGTTTACGCCTGCAAGCTGTCGGTTCACCCCTACTTGCTCGCATTATACGTTAGAAGCATTAAAAAAACACGGCTTATTTAAAGGCAGTTGGCTAAGTGTTAAACGCATTGCAAGTTGTCATCCTTGGGGGAAATCGGGTTATGATCCTGTTCCATAAACACACTTTAAAAATAATTGGATATGATTTGGAATCCCGCTGAAGGAATCACCATCGGAAGTTTTACACTTCGTTTTTACAGCCTAATGTTCGTCATTGCTTTTGGCTTAGGTTACTACATTATGAAAAAAGTTTACGAACGCGAAAATCGTTCGCAAGATGAATTAGACAAGCTGTTTATGTACACCTTTATTGCTACGCTTTTAGGTGCACGTTTAGG
>JAHAYQ010000043.1 GCA_018384465.1 Myroides sp.
GTATTGTCAACCGCTATGTTAGCAGGTTCGTTTTTAACAGGGTGTAGTTCAGTTAAAAATGCAAATAATACTCAAAAAGGAGCTGTAGTTGGTGCAACTGCTGGTGCTGTATTAGGAGGTGTTTTAGGAAATAATGTAGGTAGTAAAAACAACAGTGCCTTAGGAGCTGTTTTAGGTGGTGTTATTGGTGGTACAGCAGGTGCTGTTATTGGTAAAAACATGGATAAGCAAGCCCAAGAAATACAAACTGCTGTGCCAGGTGCACAAGTTGAACGTGTAGGGGAAGGTATTAAAGTAATCTTGAATGAAAATACTGTAAATTTTGGATTTGATTCTTCTGATCTTACTTCTACAGCAAAAAGTAATTTAGATAAAATTGCTAAAGTATTTATTGATAATCCTAAGACAGTTATTACTATTTATGGATATACTGACAGTGTTGGTAAAGACGAATATAACATGAAGTTATCTAGAAGTCGTGCAAACGCAGTAAGATCTTATTTAGGATCAAAAGGTATTGGAGTAAAAAGAATAACTGCCCAAGGTATGGGTGAAGCTGATCCAATTGCTTCTAATGACACAGATGCAGGTAGAGCTAAAAATCGTAGAGTTGAATTTGGAATTGTTGCAAATGGCGATAT
Source organism: Myroides sp. (assembly GCA_018384465.1). Taxonomy (GTDB): domain Bacteria; phylum Bacteroidota; class Bacteroidia; order Flavobacteriales; family Flavobacteriaceae; genus Flavobacterium. The sequence continues at coordinate 642 of JAHAYQ010000043.1, forward strand.
GATTGATGATGCTAGAAAAGAAGCAGCACGTTATTAATATCAAAAAGCCGTTTCATTGAGAAACGGCTTTTTTTTATAAAAAATCAAGTGTATTTTCTAGTGCAAGTTTTCGTGAACCTTTAATTAATATTACATCTGAAATGATTGGTGTATTTGTAATAAAACTGTAAAAATCATCAACAGTTTTAAAGTATGAAAGGTTTTGATGGTCAATTTTATTTTTCCAAAATGATTCTCCTATAAAAAAGGTATTAATATTACTAAGAATTACCTCCTTTATAATGTTGGAATGTTCTTCATCAGAATACATACCTAATTCAAACATATCTCCTAATATGATTGTTTTTGAATTTACTTCGACTTGTTTAAAATTTTCAATTGCAACTTTCATACTACTAGGGTTTGCATTATAAGCATCTAACAGCACTTTTTTGTTATTGTGAGTAATCCATTGGGAACGATTATTGTTTGGTATATAAGATGCAATAGCTTCCTTAATATCTTTCAGTGGTATGTTAAAATAGATTCCTATGGTTATAGCAAAACCAATATTGGTTATATTGTAATTACCGGTAAGGTTAGAAATAAATTCAATGTTTTTAAGTTCTATGGTAGCCATTGGGTTTGCATAAGATGCTGTAAATTTAACATCAGCATTCACTTTTTCTTTAAATGTATAACCGTAATGATTTATCTTTTGAGCTTTCTCTAACTGTATTTCGTCATCAAAATTTATAAAAGTGGTTTTATTGTTTGTAGAAAGATAATCATACAATTCACTTTTACCTTTTATAACGCCATCTATCCCTCCAAAACCTTCTAAGTGGGCTTTGCCAAAGTTTGTGATAAAACCATAATCGGGTTGTGCAATTTCACAAAGTTTTTCAATTTCTTTTTGATGATTAGCTCCCATTTCTATTATGGCAATATCGGTATCTTCTTTAATATTTAGTAATGTAAGCGGAACACCAATATGATTATTTAAGTTTCCAACTGTAGAAATAGTTGCGTATTTTTTACTAAGCACAGCATTTAATAGCTCTTTGCTTGTTGTTTTGCCATTACTCCCGCTTAAGGCAATTACGGGTAACCCAATATGATGGCGATGAAAAGCTGCTAACTCTTGTAGGGTATTTAAAACATCATCCACAATTATTAACTGTGGATTATTTAAATTAACAAAGTTTTTATTGTCAACTATCGCGTATAAAGCGCCACTTTCTATGGCCTTTAAAGCAAAATTGTTGCCGTCAAAGTTATCACCTTTTAAGGCAAAAAATAAGCTGTTAGGCACTATTTTACGAGAATCAATGCAAATGCCACTTGCTTGATTAAATATTGAATATAATTGAAATGTTTCCATAAAAAAGGTAAAGTCCCTACAATGGGGACTTTACTATATAATAAGAATTAATACTATTAACCTCTTGCTTTTTTCTTGCTGTTAGACTTAGTGTTACCTACTTTAGTCATTGCATTTCTAAATCCAACGAAGTCTGAAGCTGAATATTGATCAATGAATCTGCGAGTAGCAGGATCTAACCAATAAGCTCTGTCTTTCCAAGAACCACCTTTAATAACACGCGAGTTATTATTAATTAAACTAGTTCTGCTTGCATCATCTAAAGTGAAAGTTAAATTTCCTTCTTCGTCATAATTCGCTGCATTTTGAGGAGCGTTATACATTTGAGTTTGTTGTAAAGCTGCTTTTTCAAAAGTATCGCCATCGTTATAAGTAATACTATTATCACTTTGGAAATTACGTCTTAAGAAAGTATCTTCTAAACCAACTCTTTCTTTTTGCACTTCACCAGGTAACGCACGTGGGCGTAATTTACCATTAGGTAGGGTGTCATATTCTACATTAGTACTTACTACCTGTACTGTTCCGTCTGGGGCAATAACACTTTTGTTATATACGTTTCCACGGAAATAGTTCATGTCATTCACTTCAGAAGAAATTTCAGGACGGTAAACGTCAGCAACCCATTCAGCCACGTTTCCTGCCATATCATATAATCCCCAGTCGTTTGGTGGGAATGATTTTACTGCGGTAGTAATTTCACCAGCATCTGTAGCCCAACCTGCAATACCACCGTAATCACCACGACCTTGTTTGAAATTTGCTAAATAATCACCTTGCGTTCTACGTGAGCTCGTACGTACATTATCAGATCCCCAAGGATATTTATTTCTTCCTTGTTGGTTATTATATATACGGTCAGATTTTCTTACACTTGCTGCATATTCCCATTCTGCCTCGGTAGGTAAACGGAATTCAGCTGTAAATAACCCATATTCCATTCTTGCATAAACCCCAGTTTGGTTTTGATTAGCACGGTTTCTTACACCTCTATAAACAATACTGTCATTTCCAGCATAAGCCTTAGTTGGTGCATTTAAATAAGTGCTTGTAGAAAACGATTGCTCGCCATAAACTTTGTCTGTTTTTGCACCCTTAGCTATGTAACCTGCACGCTCTAAATTTAATTCGTTCACACGATCAGTTCTCCATTTAGAAAAGTCATTTGCTTGAACCCATGAAACACCAACCACAGGATAACTTTGGTAAGCTGGGTGTCTTAAATATGTGTTGGTTAAGGTTTCAGTGAATCCTAATTGGTTGCGCCATACTAAAGTATCAGGTAAAGCTGCAGAATAGATGTGACGGTATCTAGCTTCTGTTGGAGGGTAAACCGCTTTTGTCCAAGACAAATATTCGGTATACATAAGGTTGGTTACCTCAGTTTCATCCATAAAGAACGATTGAACGTATTGTTGCGTTGCACTGTTGTTCCAGTCGCCCATAACGTCATCTTGTACGCGTCCCATTGTAAATGTACCCCCTTCAATAGCGACCATTCCGTACGGAACTTCGGTGCCATCGTATGACGTGTTATATTGGAAACCGCCTTTTTTGTCGTTGATCTTCCAGCCTGTAGCCGAAGACGTGCTGGAATTACTGTTTCCACAACTTGTTAGTCCAATTGACGCTGTCATTACAGCTATCAATTGTAGTGTCATAATTTTATTAATCTTCATTGTAAAAGTAGGTAATAAATTTCGTTGCAATATAATAATTAGCTTTTGATTAACAATATTAAAATTAAAAATATTTAAAAAAAACTTAAAAAAAAGAAAATATTACTTTCTCCTTATACGTTTTAATGGTGAATGTAATAATTTTAATTATTTTTATCAAATATTAATAGATTTTTATTTTTCTATAATGAAAAAACTGTTACCTGCTTTAGCCTTTATGAGTGGTTTTGCCCTTAGTGCACAAACTAAAGACGTCCAATTACAATGGGGCGAACAAAACTTAGTTATTAGTAATGGAGAAAGTTTCTTTATTCCAAGTTTTCAACCTGAATACTTTAAATACAACTCGGGATCTAAACATATTACTGCTAAAGTCTTTATCGATAATGTACAAGGATATAATGTACGTATGGTGTCACATCGTCTACAAGCTGTTGATTTATCTAAATATAAAGTCCTTAATTTAAATAGTATTCCTTCAGAGATCGATCCAACGGTAGAAATTTTTACAACTAATGGTGTCCATTCTGCCTTAGTGTCTTTTAATCCTATTATTAAAACAGCTAACGGCTACAGCCGAATTACCAATGCTGTTTTTGAAGTGTACGGAGCCAAAGCTGCTGCCAAAGCTGCCAATTTTAGTATTCAAAATTCGGTATTAGCTCAAGGAAATTGGTTCAGATTTAAAGTGGACGAAACCGGAGTATATCGTTTAGATAAAAACTTCTTAACAAAATTAGGCGTTCCTGCTGATGTAGACCCTCGTACTATTAAAGTGTTTGGTTACGGCGGAGATATGTTACCGTTAAAAAATAGCGAAAATCAACATTTTGATTTGCCCGAAGTTGCTTTACAGTTTCAAGGCGAACAAGATGGGGTTTTAAATGACAACGATTACGCACTTTTTTATGCCGTTGGAACAAAAGGCTGGAGTGCGGAAAATGCAACGCATCATAATTTATATAGTAATGAGGCCTATTATTATGTTACTTACGGAGGTAGTTCTGGTCAAAGAATGCAAGCGTATATAGAACCTACCGGGGCGTCAACTGTAAATTATACCGATTATTTAGCAAGGGTTTACGACGAGAAAAATATGTTAAATATTGTTCAGCTTAGTCGAAAAACATTTGGGGAAGATTTTGGTCAAAGTTTTGATAAGGCAGTTGTTTTACAAACGCCACTTTTAAATTCTTCTAAACCTGCCAAAATAGGTATTAACGTTGCAGCAATTTCTCAAAACGCTACTTATTTTAATATATCGCTAAACAACCAACAAATAGGAACAAGGTCGGTTAACGCTCTTTCCACCAATGTATTGGCACATGAAGCGTATTTTTCGCACGAGATGAATTTAAATAGCGAGAACAATACCTTTAATATACAGTTTAATAATAATGGAATACCTTCTGCGCGCGGATATCTCGATTTTGTCGCTATTGATTATTATAAACATTTAGCAGCGCATAACAAACAGTTTAAATTCAATTTTGTCGATGCTGTGTCACAAGTAGGTGTCGGATCTTTTCAAATCAACAATGCGCAATCCATCGCTCAAGTGTGGGATGTTACCAATAGATACCATCCTACTTACAAAACAAATACGGCAGCGACAATTAATCTTAAAATGCCTTTGGGTGAATTAAGAGATTTTGTTGCATTGGATCAAAACGATATCTACACACCTACAGAAGTGCCCAATGCTAAAGTTACCAACCAAAATTTAAAAGGAACTATTTTAGCCAACGGTAATGTTGATTATATCATTATTACAACGAACGAATTAATGTCTGCAGCCAACAGGTTAGCAACTATACATACAAATCAAAGTGGTTTAAATGTAAAAGTTGTGCCTTTAGATGCCATTTATAACGAGTTTTCTTCCGGACAGCAAGATGTAGTTGCCATTAGAAACTTTATAAGATACGTTTATTTTGCCGGTAATCAAACCTTAAAATATGTGAATTTATTTGGCGATGCTTCTACAGATTATTTTCAGTCTGAATCTAATATCGTACCAATTTTCCACTATTTACAAAATAATTTAAATGGATACTCCGCCGGAAATTTTAACGATTGGAGCACGTTTGCAACCGATGATTTTTATGTGCTTTTAGATGAAACCGAAGGAGCTTTTACAAACGATACATATCGTGGAATTGATGTAACTATTGGAAGAATGCCCGTAAACAATATTCGTGAGGCAAACGCTATGGTTAACAAAGTAGAGCAATATCTAAGTAGTGAAAATCAGGGTAGATGGAAAAATGTCTACACTGCTTTGGCTGATGATGTTGATGCTACGAGCGATATAGGGTTGCAAGTAGCTTTAAATGATATGGTTGATGAGTTGGTTGCTAACAAACCATACTTTAATGTAAAAAAAGTAATTGCCGATTCATACCAGCAACAAGTTGTGGCAGGTGGTCCGCGTTACCCAAAGGCTAAAGAGGATTTTATCAATGGAATAAATTCGGGTAGTTTGGTAGTAAATTTCTTAGGGCACGGATCTGAAACAGGACTTGGAAGCGAACGCTATTTTGAAATTCCAGATATTGAAAAACTCACAAATGAAAATAAGTATTCGTTATTTGGAATTATGACGTGCGATTTTACCCGTTTTGACAATCAAAAACTGAAGTCAGGTGGGGAATATTTGTTTTTAAGAGAAAAGTCGGGTGCCATTGGTATTTTGGCTACAACACGCAAAATTGGAATAACCAGTGCCAATGAATTTACAAAAAACGTATCCCGTTGGCTATTCGATTACAACAATACATTGCCTGATGTAACCATGGCAGAAGCCTTAAGACGTACTAAAAACGATACGAATTACCCAGTGTCAGAACAAGGAATGATTGCGTATGTAGGTGACCCCGCTTTAAAATTGGCAATGCCTAAGCCAAATATCCTCATAACGCATGTAAACGATCAAGAATTATCAAACTTTACAGGTAGCCTTCGTGCGTTAGATCGCGTAAAAATTAAAGGGCAGGTTGCAACAGCATCTGGTACACTAATTTCAAACTTTAATGGAGATTTAGCGGTGCAAATGTTTGATAAAAATCAAGAAAAAACTACCTTGGTTAATGATGGCATAGGTTCGCCAATGACTTTTACCACGTTGGGTGAAACGGTATTTAGAGGTAATGCTTCGGTTACAAACGGAGTTTTTGAATTTGAATTTGTGGTTCCTAAAGATATAAAAATTGCTGTAGGCGAAGGAAAAGCAAGTTTTTATGCAGTGAAAGAATCTACCATTTTAGACGATTATACAGGCGCTGATACAACCATAAAAATTGGTGGTGTAAATGAAAATGCTGCCGAAGATAATAAAGCACCCGAAATTAAATTGTTTATGAATGATGAAACCTTTATATCAGGTGGTATCACTAATAATTCGCCTTTGTTCTTGGTACATTTAGAAGACGAAAACGGAATGAATACCGCAAGTGGAATAGGGCATGATATGGTGGCAATTCTAGATGGTGATGAAAATAATCCAATCGTGATGAATGAATATTATGAAACAGAACCTGATAATTTTACCAAAGGGTTTATCAATTATCCGTTTAACAACTTAAAAGAAGGTTTACATACAATTACATTTAAAGGTTGGGATGTGTACAATAATTTAGCAACTGCTACGTTAGACTTTGTAGTAGCGGCCAATACAGGTCTGCAATTAGATAAAGTACTAAATTACCCAAATCCGTTTGTTGATTATACCGAATTTTGGTTTGAACACAATCGTCCTAATGAAACTTTACAAGCTCAAGTTCAAATTTTAACCGTAACAGGTAAAATTGTGAAAACCATTAATCAAACAATAGTATCAGATGGGGTGTTATCAAGAGAAATTAAATGGGATGGAAGAGATGATTTTGGTGACAAAATTGGTAAAGGAGTGTATATTTATCGCTTAAAAGTAAAATCGACTGTTTCTGGAGAACAAGCCGAAAAGATTGAAAAGTTAGTTATATTGTAGATTCTTAAAAACAATTAAAAACTAATTTTTATATTTGTTCAATAATAATAAAACATAAATGAAAAAAATAACAATAGCAGTTATATGTTTAGTTGGCGCAAATTCATCATTTGC
>JAHAYQ010000044.1 GCA_018384465.1 Myroides sp.
TGCAGCAGAATATCTTAGATACTCCAATAGAATATTTAAAAGGTGTTGGTCCTCAGCGTGCTGCTGTGTTAAAAAAAGAATTGCAGATTTTTACTTATAAAAATCTTGTTAACTTTTACCCTTATAAATACCTTGATCGCACTAAATATTATAAAATAAAAGAACTAACCACAAGCCTACAATCCGAAATTCAATTAGTGGGAAAAATTGTTCATCTTAAAACAGTGGAACAAAAACGTGGCAAACGGTTAGTAGCTACTTTTTCTGATGGTACTGATAAAATGGAATTGATTTGGTTTCAAGGTCATAAGTGGATTTTAGAAAATGTGCAGATCAACCAACCTTACGTTATTTTTGGGAAGGTGAATTATTTTAACGGTATATTTTCGATGCCTCACCCAGAAATGGAAACAATAGATGAGCATAAAAAAAGTTTACAATCTGCCTTACAACCTGTTTATCCATCAACCGAAAAATTAACTCAGAAAAACATATCTAACCGAAGTATTACTAAAATGATGCAACAGGTTTTTATGGAAACACATCATTTGTTTAACGAGGTTTTTTCTGAAAAGCTAATTAACGAATTGCGCTTGCTTCCCAAAAATGAAGCTTTTTTTAATATACATTTTCCTAAAAGCAATGAGTTGTTAAACAGAGCGCAGTTTAGGTTAAAGTTTGAGGAGTTGTTTTTTATACAATTACAACTGCTCTCTAAAAATGTAGTTCGTAAACAGCGTATCAAAGGGTTTGCATTTAAAGAAGTGGGCGATTATTTTAATACATTTTATCACCAGCACTTACCTTTTCCACTTACCAATGCACAAAAAAGAGTGTTAAAGGAAATAAGACTCGACATGGCGCGTGAAGCTCAAATGAACCGATTATTGCAAGGAGATGTTGGCGCAGGGAAAACAATTGTAGGCTTTATGACCATGCTTTTGGCATTAGATAATGGGTTTCAGGCATGTTTAATGGCTCCGACCGAAATTTTAGCCAATCAACATTTCATTGGTATTAAAGAAATGGCTGATAAAATAGGAGTAAATGTGGCTTTACTTACAGGTTCCACTAAAACGAAAGAACGCAGTCAAATTCATGAAGATTTATTAAACGGATCTATTCATATTATAATTGGTACACATGCGCTGTTGGAAGATAAAGTGCAATTTAAGAATTTAGGACTCTCGATTATTGATGAGCAACATCGTTTTGGAGTAGAACAGCGATCAAAAATGTGGAAGAAAAACGTATTACCACCTCACGTTTTGGTTATGACTGCTACGCCAATTCCAAGAACATTAGCAATGAGCTTATACGGCGATTTAGACGTTTCGGTAATTGACGAACTGCCACCTGGAAGAAAGCCCATACAAACCCTCCATTTTTTTGAAAGTAAACGATTGCAAGTTTGGCATTTTATTAAACAAGAAATTGCAAAGGGTAGACAAGTATATATTGTATATCCGTTGATTCAGGAAAGTGAAAAGTTAGATTATAAAAACCTAATGGAGGGATACGAGGCAATATCTCGTGATTTTCCTCTGCCTGATTATCGCATAAGCATTGTTCATGGTCAAATGAATCCAAAAGATAAAGATGCGGAAATGGATCGGTTTGTAAAAAAAGAAACACAGATCATGATTGCAACCACCGTGATAGAAGTAGGCGTAAATGTGCCTAATGCATCGGTTATGATTATTGAAAGTGCAGAACGTTTCGGGTTGAGTCAGTTGCACCAATTACGCGGTAGGGTAGGACGTGGCGCCGAACAAAGTTACTGTATTTTAATGACGGGCGATAAATTAAGTAACGATACCAAAATACGAATGGATGCTATGTGCCGAACCAATGATGGTTTTGAAATCTCAGAGATCGATTTAAAACTACGAGGTCCAGGTGATATTATGGGAACTCAGCAAAGTGGCGTATTGAATTTACAAATTGCCGATTTGGTAAAAGATCAAGAAATATTAAAATTGGCTCGAATAAAAGCTATCGAAATTCTAAAAGAAGACATTCAATTAAACAAACCTGAACATACGGCTTTAAAAATAGCTTTTGAAGCATTAGCACGAAAAAATAATATTTGGACATACATTAGTTAATTATGAAAATCATATTTGCATCAAACAATACAAACAAGGTAAAGGAAATTCAAAACCAAGTTCCCTCTTTTATACAAGTAATAACATTAGACGAAATTGGTTGTACAGAAGATATAGAAGAAACCGGAACAACTATTGAAGAAAATGCCATCATTAAGGCAAATTATATAACCCAAAAATACGGCATGCCTTGTTTTGCCGATGATACTGGGTTAGAAATTGAGGCATTGAATGGTGAGCCAGGTGTTTATTCGGCAAGATATGCAGGCGAAGATAAAAATGCCGATAAAAATATGGATTTGGTTTTAAAAAAAATGCAAAACGAATCCAACAGAAAAGCGCAGTTTAAAACCGTAATTGCTCTGAACATTAATAATGAGCAACATTTGTTTACCGGAATTGTAGAAGGCGAAATTAGAAAAGAAAAAACGGGAACAAATGGCTTTGGTTACGATCCTATTTTTGAACCAGAGCAATTAGGTAAAACCTTTGCCGAAATGACATTAGACGAAAAAAACACATTAAGTCATCGCGGTAGAGCTGTAAATCAATTAGTTAATTTTTTAAAGAATCTTAAATAATAATTAATTAACCTTTATTAAAAGTATAAATATGTAAAAAAAGCCGTACCTTTGCACCTATTTTAAAAATTATATGAATAAATTCCAAGAATTAGGATTAAACGAATTGCTTTTAAAAGCAATTCAGGACTTAGGTTTTGAAAACCCTTCAGAGGTTCAGGAAAAAGCTATTCCCTTATTGTTGCAACAAGATACAGATATCGTTGCACTGGCGCAAACGGGTACTGGGAAAACAGCTGCTTTCGGGTTTCCTCTGATTCAAAAAATTGATCCAGAGAACAGAAGCACACAGGCATTAATCCTATCGCCTACCAGAGAATTGTGTTTACAAATCACCAACGAAATTAAGCAATATTCTAAATATGTAAAGGGCTTACATACAGTTGCAGTTTATGGTGGTGCCAGCATTACAGAGCAGGCGAGAGAAGTGAAAAAAGGGGCGCAAGTTATTGTAGCAACCCCAGGACGTATGCAGGATATGATTAACAGAAACCTTGTTAACATTAAAAACATACAAATTTGTGTATTAGACGAGGCAGACGAAATGTTAAACATGGGATTCTATGACGACATTACCTCTATTTTGTCAGATACACCAAACGAGAAAAATACGTGGTTATTTTCGGCAACCATGCCACAAGAAGTAGCTCGTATTGCTAAAGAATTCATGAAACGTCCGCAAGAAATTACGGTTGGTCATAAAAACCAAGGTTCAGATACGGTGTCGCATGAGTATTATTTAGTGGGGGCACGTGATCGTTACCCAGTTTTAAAGCGTTTAGCGGATATGAACCCAGATATTTTCTCGGTAGTATTCTGTAGAACCAAGCGTGATACACAAGCTGTAGCAGAAAAGTTAATCGAAGATGGTTACAACGCTGCTGCATTACACGGCGATTTATCACAAGCTCAACGTGATGGTGTGATGAAAGCATTCCGTGGGCGCCAAATTCAAATGTTGGTTGCAACTGATGTAGCTGCGCGTGGTATTGATGTAGACGATATTACCCACGTAATCAACTATCAGTTACCTGATGAAGTAGAAACCTATAACCACCGCTCTGGACGTACAGGTCGTGCTGGTAAAACAGGAACTTCTATTGTTATTGTAACCAAATCAGAATACAAAAAGATCAGTCAGATCGAACGTATTATCAAGAAAAAATTCATCCAAAAGCCTATTCCAACAGGAATGGAAATTTGCGAAGTTCAGCTAATTCACTTGGCAAACAAAGCAAGATCTGTTGAGGTTGATGCAGAAATCGATAAATACTTACCAAAAATTGAAGAATTATTGGGCGATTTATCAAAAGAAGAATTAATCAAAAAAATGTTTTCGTTAGAATTCAATCGTTTTATTGAATATTACAAAAAACAAAATACGATTGATTCTCCAAAATCTCGTGAAAGAGGTGAAGCTTCTGTTAATTCAGATGGATCTGTTCGTTATTTCTTGAATTTAGGTGCTCGTGACAATTTCGATTGGATGAGTTTGAAAGATTTCTTACGCGATAATTTAGATTTAGGCAGAGATGATTTGTTTAAAGTAGATGTAAAAGAAGGTTTTTCATTCTTTAATACCGATGCTTCACACAGCGAACGTGTTATGGAAATTTTAAATAACATGCATCACGAAGGTCGTCAGGTAAATGTTGAAATTTCTACAAGTGGTGGAGGATCATCATCAAGAAGAGATCACAACGGACGTGGAAGATCAGGTGGTGGTTTCCGTGGCGAAAGAAGTGGTGGTTTCCGTAGTGAACGTTCTTCAGACAGAAGATCATCAGGCGGAGAACGCGGAACCGAAGGTAGATTTGGTCGCCGTCGTGAAGATGACCGTCCGGCACGCGACGAAAGAAGATCCGTACGTGGCGACCGTCCACGCAGATCTAACTAAGTTGTTAATATTTACAAAATAAGTATTTAAAACTGCAAAATATCCTTTACTTTTGGTGCATACTAAACTAAAATATGAGGTATTTCGCAGTTTTATTTTTTTTATTATTTTCGGTAACCGTTTTTGCACAAGAAAAAACGATACATGGAATTGTTTATAGTGAGTTAAGTTATCAAGCTGAACCAAAGGCAAATGTTTTAAATTTAAATTCATTAAAGGTAACTCAAACCAAAAACGATGGTTCTTTTTCGATATTGGCAAAGGTAAATGACACCTTGCATATTTCTGCCGAAGGTTTTAGATCGTTAAAAATAAAAGTCACCAACGATTGGTTTAAAGACGGTTCTATGAACATCTACATTAAAGATTTGTCAACTGTTTTAGA
>JAHAYQ010000054.1 GCA_018384465.1 Myroides sp.
AATCACAGCTTATTGAAGCCATAGATTTAGCAAATAATTGTGAATTAAAGTACAAAACTTCTATGAATCAGCGATTGTTAGTAGAATTGTGTTTAATGCAACTAGCTACCATCACACACCCTGAAAAAAAAAAATTTAAATCCAAATTAATACCAGCGTTTTACTTTAAAAAATCGATTAAGAACCGTAATGATATTGTAGTAGAAGATCTTAAAAAAGTAGAAGCACCATCTAAGGTTGAATCAAAGTTAGAGGACGATCAATCATTAATTACTCAAAAAATAGCATTAACAAAGGATACGAATCAACACCAAGTATCGGCACTTTCCTTAAAAAGTATTCGTAAAAAAAGAGAACTCGAAGCTTCTATTAATCCAATACAAATTAATCAAGAAGATCTTCCTAAGGATCAATTTACGTTTGAAGAATTTAAGAAACATTGGGATTATTGTTCCAGTCAATACTATGCCACAGGTAGAATGCTGATGTCATCAACCATGAATATGGCGAAATTAACGTTGATCGATAATCTGTTAACAGTAGAGTTCCCAAATATGGGAAGTAAACTTACTTTCGAAGAAAACCTGTACGATTTGGTATCTTACATTCATAAAAAATTAAACAATTACCATTTAAAAATAGAAGTAAAAGTTAATGAGGAAGTCGAAATAAAACGAGCTTATACCGTAGACGACAAGTTAGATCATTTAAAAAGCATTAATCCTGCTTTAGATTTATTGATAAAAACATTTGATTTAGAAGCAAAACCATAAAAAATGAAGACTAAAAGTCTTCATTTTTCCTATCGTCAATTTCTAATTTTAAGAGCAATTTTGCCACGTCGTTTTCAGCAAACGATAAGTTTCCCGCAACAAATACGCCGCGATCTCCAGTGGTGAAATTTTGTATTCCGTACACAGTTGCTTCATCGTCGGGGTTACTCATTCCTTCATAACGATAAATTTCTACAATTCCGTAATTATTTGGGTGTTCTAAAATTTGTTGCTCTTCTACATTAAAATCAATAGTAAAACCTTTCTCATTTAATTCGTTTAACGCTTTTTCTACGGTAGCGTAATGATACATTTTTTTCATAGCTTATAATTTTTTGTACTATAAATTTACGGAAATAAACACTATTGGCGGTAAAAAAAATCTTAAAATCTAATTACCCATTTTTTGTTTGTACTTTTGTATAAAAATATATTATGATAGCTATAGGTAAATTTAACGTATTAACCATTGCCCGACGAACGAATGTAGGGTTGTTTTTAACCGACGGCGAAAGCGATGTACTATTGCCCAAAAAGTACTTACCAGACAACTTTGAAATTGGAGATGAAATAGAGGTGTTTATTTATTTAGATCATGAAGAACGCCCTGTAGCCACAACACTTGAGCCTTATGTGTATTTAAATGAATTTGCTTTATTAAAAGTAAATTATATTAATGATTTTGGTGCTTTTATGGATTGGGGTTTAGAAAAAGATTTGTTTGTACCGTTTCGCGAACAAGCTAGACCAATGAGTGTTGATAAGTGGTATATGGTTTATATGTATTTGGATGAAAAAACCAATAGATTAGTAGGTTCTTCAAAATTAAATCAGTTCTTAGACAATACAACCATTACGGTACAAGAAGGAGAAGAGGTAGATTTAATTGTGTCACACATTACCGAAGCAGGAATTAACGTAATCATTAATGAAAAGCACAAGGGTTTAATGTATCAAAACGAAGTTTTTGAAGATTTTAGAACGGGTGACCGAATAATTGGTTACATAAAACACATTCGTCCCGATGGTAAGATTGACGTGTCGAGAACTAAAACCGGATTTGAAAAAGTAAGTGATAGTTCTGATCGCATTCTTCAAGCTTTAGATCAAAACAATGGGTTTTTAGGATTGAATGATAAAAGTCATCCCCATGAAATTAAAACGGTTTTAGAAATGAGCAAAAAAACTTTTAAGCAAACCATTGGGGTTTTGTATAAAGAGCGAAAAATTTTAATAAAACCTAACGGTATATATAAAGTTTAATGTTAAATATTTCATAATGCAAATAAATTACGATACCTTTATAATAAAGATATCAAAAATTATAGTGTTATGAATAAAATTTTATGTGTCATTTTCGGTGCTACAATGTTTTTAGCGTGTAACAGCAAAACAGATTGTAGTGAACTAACAGGTAATTATAGCAATTTTATTGATGCTCGTAAAGACATTACAAAAGCTAATTATCCGGTAAAAAAAATTCAGTCAACTCCAGAAAGCTCTTGGATTAAGCGTATTGAATTTTACAGTTGCGATGAAAAAGAGGGGTATTTAATTATTTACACCACAAGATCCGAAGAATATATTCATGCCCATGTACCTTTAAATGTGTGGGAAGAATTATCAACTTCTAATTCTAAAGGGTCGTATTATAATTCAAATATTATTAACCGATATCCATTTAATTTAAAAGCATCGTAATTTTGGTATATTAGTTGTATATTGTTTGCTGTGATATTTTGTAACTGAAATATTACATTAAATTTGCATCAACAATTACAAACTAATGAAAAAACTCATATATATTATATTTGGATTACTGCTTTTTAATTCTTGGAATACGCAAGCGCAGATAGAAGATACCGATTTAGAAGAATTGGTTATCGATAAGCTTTCGCGTGCCAATATTATTGAGATTATAAAAAAAGTACGTAACCAAATGTATAATAATTATGCTTCTGATAATTATAATTATTTGGTTTCACACCAAGCTACGTTAAACGATACCGCACAATTATTAAAATCGCAAACGGTTTTTGATGTGTCGATCAACCTAAAAAGTAAAAAGATCAATAAAAGCGAGGTGAAAAATCCAAAAAATAATGTGGTGATGGATACCGTTTTTTTTAATCGATACAGCGGTAATGATTCTCCTATGTATTGGCTTACAGAAGTAGTGATTAGAAAATACGTAAATGTCCCTGAGCTTGACTTTTTCAACAACTTTAAGGATTATACTTTTACAAGAAAAAAAGCAAAAAACGGAGATTACGTCATTGAGTTTTATTCTGAATTTTTTTATGAAGGATATTTTCAATACGATAAAAATTTCAATCTTAAAAAGATGGAATTTCAGTTGTTAAGACCGTATCCAATCGATCACAGCCAATCGCGTAACGGAAAGTTTATGTTTGAAAAAAATTGGATTTATAAAACCGAAAAGGTTGCGATTACTTTTGGCGTAAACAGCGAAGGAAAAAATTATGTAGATGAATTACGAGCTTCAGAAGCAATTGAAGATTATAACTTTACAAGATTCAATTCAATAGGAGAGATTTTAATAAAAGATATTGATTTAGATTTTAAATCGAATTTAGTTTTTAAGAAAATGTATAAAAAGGCGAAAATTTAAATTTTCGCCTTTTTTATTATCTCAGTTATTTCTTTATAAACTTCAGCGTACTGTTTTTTTGATCGGTATTTAATTGTATAAAATATAAACCACTTTTTAAAAACTCAACATCTATTACATTTCCAACTTGGTTTGATTTTTTAACAATTATTTTTCCAGATAAATCACTTATTTTATAATGGTAATGCTCAGGGGTGTCTTCCAAAAATAGTTTAGAAGTGGTATATGTAGGATATATTTTAAATTCGTTTTCCAACTCATTATTAATATTTAAATTTTCCCATTTGTTTTCCGCATTTGGTCCATTCCATATTTTTGTGGCAAGAAAAGGATTGTCAATAAAAGGGTTTCTATTTCCTTGTGCAGCGTATATTTTGTTGTTTCTATTTATTTCATGTTCAGAAACAGGATCCTCTGCATTCCATTTCAAAAATAAATCGGGTATATCACCATTTGGTGCGTAAGTTGTACTTCCGTATCCTACGTTCACAGGCTGACATTGAATGTCGTATCTCAAATACATATACATAACCATTCGTGCAACGTCACCTTTCCATTCATCACCAGGATAAAAATAACTTACTCCATTTTGTTGAATTTCTCTAGAATA
>JAHAYQ010000056.1 GCA_018384465.1 Myroides sp.
TCTGGTTTTTCACCATGTTTTTCGGCTAATTGCATACCTAACAAAGCGTGTGGTAAATCGCTCTCGGTTTCAGGTACTTTACCAATATCGTGTAATAAACCAGCGCGTTTAGCCAATTTAACATTCAAGCCTAATTCGGCAGCCATCAAACCACAAAGTCTAGCAACTTCACGAGAGTGGTGTAATAAGTTTTGACCGTATGATGAACGGTATTTCATACGACCAACCATTTTAATTAATTCTGGATGTAAGCCGTGAATACCTAAATCAATAACCGTACGTTTACCGGTTTCAATAATTTCTTCATCAATTTGTTTAGCCGTTTTTGTTACTACTTCTTCAATTCTGGCTGGGTGAATACGTCCGTCAGTAACTAATCGGTGAAGTGATAAACGAGCAATTTCTCTTCTTACTGGATCAAAACAAGAAAGAATAATTGCTTCAGGTGTATCGTCAACAATGATTTCTACTCCAGTTGCTGCTTCTAATGCACGGATATTTCTACCTTCACGACCAATAATTCTACCTTTTACATCGTCTGATTCAATGTTAAATACAGATACGCAGTTTTCTATAGCTTCTTCAGTTCCAACACGTTGAATGGTGTTGATAATGATTTTTCTTGCTTCTTGTTGAGCCGTCATCTTAGCTTCTTCTACCGTGTCTTGTATGTAAGACATAGCTTGTGTTTTGGCTTCGGCTTTTAAACTTTCAACTAACTGAACTTTAGCTTCATCAGCTGTTAACCCCGCAATTTGTTCTAATTTTTCAACCTGAACTCGGTGAAGTTTTTCAGTTTCTTCTTGTTTCTTCTCTAAAGATTGTAATTTTATTTCGTACTCTTTAATACTTTTCTCACTTTCATCAGCAGCTTTTTTGGCACGATTTAATTCACTTGATATTTGTGATTCTTTGTCGCGTGTTCTTTTTTCTGCTTCCGCCATTTTTTTATCACGAGCTAAAATAACCTGTTCATGCTCAGATTTTAGCTCAATAAATTTTTCTTTGGCTTGAAGAATTTTGTCTTTTTTAATAGTTTCTCCTTCTGCGCGGGCATCTTTTAAAATACCTTTCGCTTCGTTCTGAGCGTTTTTAATGATAGATGATGCGTTGTTTTTTTCTAAGTATTTTGCAATACCAAAACCTAAACCGGCACCAACTATAATTGCACTGATAATAAATATAGTTGTTTCCATTAATTTGTAAATAGTTAATAAAAAAAGCCCACATTAGAAGAGTTGCATAAACTCGGAATAAACAAGTTTTGAGCTATCTTACCGTTCAAGGATCCATTCTAAGATGGCTTGCTTTAGTGGTAATGTTTCGCCCATTTTAATTTGTTAGTGTTGAGTTTATCAAACAGGAGCTAATGTGAGCAGTACTTTTAAAACTTAGAACTTCTAAGCTTTTATTTGATATGATATTTTAATAAAATATGGTCTAAACTGTTATTAAATTCCATTAATTTCTCTTTAGAATCTTCAACGCCTTCTTCGTTTTGTATTCTGTTTTGTTCTACTTGCGATGCGAATTGTAACGCACAAAATGCTAACACATCTTGTTTATCGCGCATAGCAAAATTTTCTTCGAGTTGTAAGGTCATTACCTCAATTTTCTTAACTGCAGCACGAATTCCTTCTTCTTGTTCAGGGTTTACTGTTAAAGGATAAACCCGATCTGCAATAGAAACTTTTATTTTTAATTTTTCGTCCATAAACAATTAATCATTATAAAGGGTTAATTGTGCTATGCAATGATCTATTTCTCGAACTAATGAATTTATCTTTAGTTTTGTTTCTTTTTTAAAATCTTCACTGCCCATTAACGAATTAGCTATTTTTAAATCTTCATATTGCTTTTGTAATTCAATATGTTTTTCTAACAATTCGTTTTGCTGTGTTTGTTGTTGCAAAATTTTGCTTTTTAAAGCTTCGTTTTCATTTACAACGTTCTCTAAATGCTGTATCAATTTATTTAACTTGGCTTCTATCGACAAGGTGATATCACTAAGTTTTTCCATTATACGGTCATTTATGATTATACAAAATTACTATTCTATGTCGAAAATAAAAAAAAAAATTGAATAAAACACAGTTTATTTGCTTAAATTTAATTTCGATATTAATAATCGGTGCCCAACATTTTCGTTATCTTATTATTAATTAAAATTTTAGCTATGATTCGCACGCTTTTATTGTTTTTATTTATATCTACGGTGAGTACGGCACAGCGCGCAGAAATTACCGATTTTGAAGTGCCAATCCGTATTCCTTTACAAGTTTCGGGTACTTTTGGTGAGTTGCGATCCAACCATTTTCATGCGGGTGTCGATTTTAGTTCCAACTTTAAAATTGGCGATCCTGTTTATGCACCTGCAGATGGAGTAGTGAACCGTATTAAAGTGAGTGCTTTTGGCTACGGAAAAGCAGTATATATTAGGCATAGAAACGGATATACTACTGTTTATGGGCACTTAAATGCTTATAGCGATAAAATTGCTAAGTATGTAAATGAGCATCATTACCAGCAACAAAAATTTGAAATTGAACTGTTTCCTTTGGCTGAAGAACTTCCTGTGAAGCAAGGTGAAATTATTGGATATATTGGCAATACCGGTGGATCGGGCGGGCCGCATTTACATTACGAAATTCGAGATACACAAACTGAAAACATTATCAACGCCCTTGCTTTTTCATTAAAAGATGCCGTAGTTGATACAGAACAAGCAATTATAAACGGCGTGTATGTATATCCGTTGACAAATGAAACAATAATAAACAACGCGTCCACGTTTTTTGAAGTAGCCTTATCAAAACAAAATAACAATTACCGTGGTAAAACCATTCAAGCTACAGGTGCTATTGGCTTTGGAATTAATACGCACGATACCCAAAATGGCAGCAGAGGAAAAAATGGCGTATATAAAATAAGTACTTATGTAAATGGAAGTAAAAATTTTGAAGTGGTTTTTGATGAGTTTTCGTTTGATGAATCAAAATATATCAACCAATATATTGATTATAAGTATTATCAATTATCTGGTAATCGTGTTCAAAAATTATTTACTACAACTGATTTGCCACTGAGTTTGATCAAAACAAATAAGAATAATGGTCAGCTCGTTATAAATGAAGGAGAAGATTTTAATTTTAAAATTGAAGTTTTTGATGTGCACAACAATAAACAAGTTATAGAAATTCCGATAAAATATCACGAGTATGCTGCTGTAGAAAAACCACTGCCTACAGGAAAATACATCGATTGGTTGAAAGATTATTCGTTTGAAGATCAAAATGTATCGGTAGAATGGGATGCACGCACCTTTTTTGAAGACGTTTATTTAAATATCGAACTAAGTGAAAATAAGATTAAGTTACATAAAGACGAATATCCACTACAAAGAAATATCAACTTAAAAATTTTAGTTCCAGAAGATTACCCTAATAAAGATCGCACTTTTATTGGTAAAACCGATGGCAAAAGGGTAAAATATTTTAATACTTGGAAACGGGGTAATGATTTTCGTGTTAGAACAAAAGAATTGGGAACGTATGAATTGGTGCAAGATACCGAAAATCCATCAGTTCGATTTATGAATGAAAAAGATATTTTTACAGCAGAAGATCAGTTGATTTTTGAAATTGAGGACGATTTATCTGGGATTGGATCTTATAATGGTTTTTTAAATGATGATTGGATTTTATTTGAATACGATTATAAAACCAAAAAATTAATTCATAAATTGAGCGATAAAAAATTTACATCAGGCACTAATGTTTTAAAGTTAGTGGTAACCGATCGTGTTGGAAATACTACTACATTTGAACACACCATAAAGGTGAACTAAAATAAATATTTTGAAAAAACATACGTATATATTTTTGCTTTCCGCAATTTCAACTACAGCTATTTCACAAACGGCTCAAATTAAAGGTGTTGTGTTAAATGAACAAGATTTACCAGTAAAAAACGTCTTGGTTCAAACGCAAAATAAGCAAGTGTTTACTAACGAAAACGGATTTTATTTCATAGAAGTTACTCCTTCAACTAACATTAATATAAAATTTGAAGCAGAACATTATCAGCCCATAACTTATATTGAAAGTTTGGAAGAAAATCAATCTTTTGAATTAAATATTCGTCTTCATCCTACTTCAGAAGAGTTACAAGAGTTGGTTATCGATAAAAATTTACGTCAGCGTTTTGAAGGTACAA
>JAHAYQ010000058.1 GCA_018384465.1 Myroides sp.
AACTTCTATTTTTTGTTGTGCTTCTACTGTACTTAATGAAGACAATAGCACACTCGCTAATAAGAAAAACGTTCTCATTTTAGTTTCTTAAAAAAATTAAAGTGGCAAATTACTTCTTTTTTTTGGGTTTTCGTTCGATCTATTTAGGAAATTGGTTTGAAGAGTATAAATTAAGCCTTTTGGAGTTTTAAATTATGAAAGAGTTTTCTACTTTTTATTACAAATGCTGTTTTTGAATTTCAATCTTATCTTTCCAAATCTTTCTATTGTTTACAACATATTTTTCAATACCGCTATTTGTGGTTATGAAAAGCCCGTTAGGAACTATACCTAAAGTGTAACAGAATCCAACTTCTTTAATGTCTTTTAATAAAATAGTTTGGCTATGATTTTGAATATTGAAACTATGAGATTTGAATTGAACACTATCAGTTAGCAAGTATAATTTACCTTCAACAGCTTCCTTGTTTACAAAATGATTAGCCCCGCCTGAATAAATAATTTTTTGTCCTTCAATATTTTCAATTTTTGTTTGATTTTGAACCGTTTTAGACTTTGCAAACAGATAAATCGCAGTTCCAAAAAATAAACCTGATGCAATTCCTGAAATTATACCATACTTACTATCATACATTAAGGTAAATACAACTCCCATTGAAATTCCAAAAAATATTCCTGCTAAAATTGAATTTTTAATATCTGTCATTTTAATTTATCTGTTAGAATCAGTTCTACAATTGTCAAATATATAAATCAATCTTTTCAAATTAAATAAATCTGTGCTGTGGCAGAATCAAAAATAAAACCCAAAAACAAAAACCGTATCTTTGCATCAAATTTTTGATAGATATGCAAATGATCAACGGATTTTCTAAACTTTCTAAACAACAAAAAATAGATTGGTTGGTTTCAACTTATTTTCAAGGCGATTTATCTGTAATGCCTTTGTTAAAATCGTATTGGAATGATGATATGCAGTTGCAAAAACTGCACGATGAATTTATAGAAAATACCATTACCAATTTTTATTTGCCAATGGGTGTTGCGCCTAATTTTATCATCAATAAAAAAACGTATGCAGTGCCAATGGTTATCGAAGAAAGTTCGGTAGTTGCGGCGGCGGCAAATGCAGCAAAATTTTGGGCACCACGTGGAGGTTTTAAGGCAACGGTACTTTCTACTGAAAAAATAGGAAATGTACATTTTATGTTTGCAGGAACGCATGATAAATTAAGTGCTTTTGTGCAAAGTTTACAGCCTATTTTTAGAAGTCGCACTTCCGAAATCACTCGAAATATGGAGAAACGTGGTGGCGGCATCTTAAAAATTGATTTAGTTGATAAAACTAATGAATTAGCGAACTACTACCAATTGCATGCAACATTTGATACGAAAGATAGCATGGGAGCTAACTTTATCAATTCATGTTTAGAAGAATTTGCGAATGTTTTACGTGAAGAAGTGCTGAAATACGAGGCGTTTACTACGGCAGAGAAAGAATCATTACAGATTGTGATGTCTATTTTAAGTAATTATGTACCGAATTGTTTGGTTAGAGCAGAAGTTTCGTGTAAAATTTCCGATTTAAAATCAAAAGAAATAGAAAATCCTCAGGAATTTGCCGAGAAATTTGTGCAGGCGGTTCGCATTGCCGAAATTGAACCTTACCGAGCTGTAACGCATAACAAAGGAATTATGAATGGGGTAGATGCGGTAGTCTTAGCAACAGGAAATGATTTCAGAGCGATTGAAGCTGGTGTACACGCCTTTGCTGCTAAAGAGGGGAAATATACTTCGCTTTCTCATGCTGAAATTGTGAACGATGAATTTCATTTTTGGATGGATTTACCTTTAGCTTTAGGAACGGTTGGTGGATTGACCAATTTGCATCCAATGGTAAAATTTGCTTTAGAATTGTTAGGAAAACCTAACGCAAACGAATTGATGGAAATTATTGCAGTGGCAGGCTTAGCTCAGAATTTTGCTGCCATAAAATCGTTAACCACTACAGGAATTCAGCAAGGCCACATGAAAATGCACTTGATGAATATTCTCAATCAATTTCAAGCAACAGAGTCCGAACGAAAAGAAGTAGAAACTCATTTCAAAGATCAAACCGTTTCACATAGAGCAGTGGTAGATTTTATAGAGGATTTAAGAAAATAGGTTACTTGCTAAATACCACAGATACACAGATCTACTGTAAATGTGAGTAGTAATGGATTTCGTCAGTTCGAGTGACATTTTGCAACGAAGTGGAAAAATATTGTATTGAGAACTTGTAAAGTGAATTCCCGAAGATGATTTTGAACTTCTTGATATGCTCCACGCTGTTTCGCTACTGAAGCGACGTAGTTAAACAAGAAATTTTTATGTTTTTTTAAATAATAATTATGAAATTTTACAGCAACGGAAAATTATTTATTTTAGGTGAATATTATGTGCTTGAAGGTGCAAAAGTATTTGCTTTACCTACAAAGTTTGGTCAAAGTTTAGATGTTTTTCCTATCAGCACTCCGGTTTTATCATGGAAAAGTTACGATGCCGATGGTTCGGTTTGGTATAACGATGAAATTGCTGTAAACGATATTATATCAAACAAACAGTCAAGTGATGATAAAGTCCGAAACACACTGATTGATATACTGCATCAGGCACATATAATGAATCCGACAGTTTTGCAAACGAACGGATTTTTGGTTGAAACCAAGTTGACTTTTCCACGAAATTGGGGATTAGGAACGTCATCAACTTTAATTAATAATATTGCCCAATGGTTTCAAATTGACGCTTTTGAGTTGTTGCAACGCTCGTTTGGTGGTAGCGGATTTGATATTGCCTGTGCACAAAACAATGTTCCGGTAACATATCAGGTAAAAAACAATCAGCCAATTGTTGATCAAGTTGCTTTTGATCCTACTTTTAAAGATCAGATCTACTTTGTGTATTTAAACCAAAAACGCGACAGCAAAGAGGCAATTGCTAATTTCAGAAAAAAACAAAAAAATCTGACAGATGAAGTTAGTGAGGTTTCAAAGATGACCGAAGAATTGCTAAAAATTCAGGATTTAGAAACGTTTATCTCCTTTTTTAAACGCTACGAGCAAAATTTAAGCGCCATTTTAGAAACACCTACAATTCAAGAGCAATTATTTCCTGATTTTGATGGCTTGGTAAAAAGTCTGGGCGGTTGGGGCGGTGATTTTGTGATGGTGGCAAGCAAAGAAAATCCAATCAATTATTTTAAAGAAAAAGGATTTGAAATAATTATTAAATATCAAGATATGATATTATAAAAAAATGAGGCATTGTTATAAAACCTCATTTAGTTGTTTGTTGTTACTTATTACTTGTTACTTGTTATGTCAATTACCTTTCTGGTCTAAGGTTATCGCTATACGTTATTTTATAGGGTTTGTCCTCATTTGCTGACCCTTTCATCACGTAAATAAACTTGTGCTTACTTGCTTTTCTAGCGTTTATATAAATTGTTTTTTTGGTAGCTGCGTCATAAATTGATGTTTCTTCGTCATTTACAATACGCATGTTTTTTGCTAAACCCGTGGTTTTGTTTGT
>JAHAYQ010000067.1 GCA_018384465.1 Myroides sp.
GGCACTACTCCCTACGTTTTAGGTGGTATTGATTTTTGCAAACAAAACAACATCCCTACAGCTTGTATCACTTGCAATGCCTATAGTCCATTAGCAATAGAAGTTCATTTCCCAATCGTAGTCGTTGTTGGTCCTGAATTTGTGACAGGAAGTTCACGTATGAAAGCTGGTACCGCGCAAAAATTGGTATTAAATATGATCTCTACCGCTACCATGATACAGTTAGGTCATGTGAAAGGCAATAAAATGGTTGACATGAAATTGTCAAACCACAAGTTAGTAAACAGAGCCATACAAATGGTAAAAGAAGAACTGCAGATTTCTGAAAACGAAGCTACTGCACTTATAAATACACACGGCAATGTACGCCAAGCCATAAATCATTATCAAAATAAAAAATAATGAAACAACCCGAAACCAACAAAGCAAGTATGTATAAAGGCTTGCAACGCATATTTTTGGCAATTCTATTAATGTTCATCGGTCCGGTGATTATTAACTCCGCATTTAAAAATCAAGAACATTTTCTATACTATCCAGTACTTTTACTTGGTTGCGGTATTTGCTTAACAGCTATGTATTTGTTTTTTAAAGGATTGCAAAAATTAGTAAGTGGAATTTTTAACGAATAAAGATGAAAAATAAACTTTTTATATGTGCCCTACCCCTACTTTTGGTGGGATGTTATCAACAAGAACGCAATTGCGCTAATTTTAGAACAGGAACTTTTGTATTTGAACAAGAAATTAATGGTGAAAAACACACATCAACTTTTGTGCGAACCGATGAATATGAAATAGAAACCTATAATGGTAAAACAGATACAGCAAGTATTCGTTGGGTGAACGGTTGTGAATATATTCTTCAAAAATTACATCCAAAAAACATGGCAGAAAAAAAAGCCGTGCAAATGAAAATCTAAACAACTAAAGACGATAGCTATATTTTTGAATACAATATTGTTGGAGATGTTAATAAACAAAAAGGTGAAATCAAAAAAATAAAATAAACCAACTGCTATGGAAATATTATTCACCGTTGATGCATTAATTGCATTTTTAACTCTAACTTTTTTAGAAATTGTATTGGGTATTGATAATGTTATCTTTATCTCGATTGTTACCGGTAAATTACCTCCTGAAAAAAGGAAAAAAGCTACACAAATTGGCTTGTTTTTGGCGATGTTTATGCGGATTGCCCTTCTTTTTGCTATTACATGGCTTACCCGAATGAAAGAACCTCTTTTTTCAATTGATTGGGGATGGTTTAACGCAGATATTAACGGACAAGCATTGATTTTATTGGGTGGAGGAATCTTTTTGATTTATAAATCAACCAAAGAAATACACGAAAAGGTAAATCATATAGAACATATTACCGATTCTAAAGAAGCCACCCAAAAACGATCGGTTTCATTTAGTTCGGTTATTTCCCAAATATTAATGATTGATATTATTTTCTCTGTCGATAGTATTTTAACAGCCGTGGGAATGACCAACGGTCTATATCCAGAAAATGTGGAACTATGGGGACAAAGACCCGAGTTATTTATTATGGTAGCAGCTGTAGTAATTTCTGTAGGTGTAATGATGGCTTTTGCAGTGCCTGTAGGAAATTTTGTAAACAAAAATCCTTCTATACAAATTTTAGCTTTATCGTTTTTAATTTTGATTGGATTTATGTTAACCACCGAAGCCATGCACTTGTCTGAAGCCGTATTAGCTCAACAAGAAATTGGAGCAGTTCCTAAAGGCTACTTGTATTTTGCCATTGCTTTTTCGTTAATTGTAGAGTTTTTAAATATGAGAATGAGAAAAAAAACGGATTAATCCGTTTTTTTTTGTAATTTTATATAAAATGCTGAATTATGAAAAAAATAATTTTAAGTGCTTTTTTGCTTTTAATAGCAATGCACACGCAAGCACAAGAAGTGCAAACCGATATTGAAATTGTAGATAAAGTTAAAACCGTTTTTATGACGGTGAATGCCGATCGCTTTCAGGATTTACACGATTTTGATTGGCGTTCACATTTAACCGAAGTGTTTAAAGATGTTCCTGACGATGCAACTATTGGTATCCGAGTGAATATTGCTGCCAAACAACTCACTGACGACATTGTGACTTTACCTAATAAAATTTCGTTACAAGAAATTGGTACGGCAAACAAACGAGAAGAAATTTTAACTAGTATTGTACGAAAAGTACTACTTTTTATTGAAGATGAACAACAAGGCTATAATATAGATTAGCAAAAAACCGGAAGCTCTTGTTTCCGGTTTTTTATATAGTTACATGATATACATCAGAATTATTTCTTTTGATGTTTCGCACTTCAAAACCACCTTCTTCAGGTATCAGTTCTACCAAATCAAATGAGGTACATTGTTTGGGAAGTCCTTTAAAAATTAAAGTAAATTCTAACGATCCGTTAAAAGGAATCACAGTCCAATGCGGAGCAAAGCTGATTCCATCTGCAAAACTCATTTGGTATTTTGTTCCAGTAGCTTGATCAATTAAATAGGTACTTTTCCAAATTCTGGCAGCATCACCAAAATCTTGTGCGTAAATAGCACAATGTATAATAACTTGTTGCTCTTCGACTTGTAATAATAAAAGTTCGTTTTTTAATTCTTTACAAATTTCAACTTTTACATCTTCTTCAACAACCACACTCATAATTAAATAATTTACTGTTACAAAATTACAATAAAAAAGCGATTCATTTCTGAACCACTTTTGAATGGACAATGTTTCTTTCTAAAATTCCTGGAAAGTATTGTAGCCTAACAAAAACAGAAAAAATTAAATATGTTTTAGTTATATTCTGTTAAATTGATATAAACTGTCTTTTTTTACTGACTATTTAAATAATTTAATGTACAAACATCCACATTTATGGTATATAGCTGTTATATGTAAAAGTTACTTTGGGGAACTTTACCAACATAAAACACACTAACTTACTGCGATCCTTATAAAAGTCGAAACTATTTAATGTACAACAACAGTAAAGTGTTTTATAAGTGTTGTTAATTCTATCAACACTTTTGATACATTACCGGCTGTTGGTTTTAATTATAAATTGGCTGTTTTATATATTCACCTGTTTTAACTTCTCGTTCTCTTCTCTTTAAAGAATTTTCGTCGATATTCCATGGTTTTTGAACTCTTTTCAAATGAAATTTAACAATTCCTAAACTATCAACTAAATCAATAGAATCT
>JAHAYQ010000104.1 GCA_018384465.1 Myroides sp.
GAAATCTGGCTCCAATACAACGCGCCTGCGCACATTTGGCAAGGTTCAATCGTAACGTACAAGGTGCAGTTTTTTAAATATTTGCCACCTAAGGCATCTGCCGCCGCTGTAATTGCCTGCATTTCGGCATGTGCGGTCACATCATTTAAATGTTCTGTTAAATTATGCGTTTTAGCAATAATCCGGTCGTTAGCAACAATTACCGCACCAATAGGAATTTCATCTTTTAAAAGCGCTTCTTTTGCTTCGGTAATTGCCAACTGCATATAGTATTCATCGTTGAGTATCATTTCAAATTATAAAAGTTTGGTTCAAAAATAAGATATTATTGTAAATTTGTACTAAATTAAAAAATGAATGACCGCGATTTTACCTACAATTCAATTTCCTGCCGATTTAAAATCGAAATCAATAGAAGAGCTCATACAGCTTGCAAGCGAAATTCGTTCGTTTATTATTGATGTAGTATCGGTACACGGCGGTCATTTAGGCGCTAGTTTAGGCGTCGTAGAATTAACCATTGCGTTGCATTATGTGTTTGATACACCTATTGATAAATTAGTATGGGATGTAGGGCATCAAGCCTACGTTCACAAAATACTTACTGGCAGAAAGGCTGATTTTGCCACCAATAGAAAAAAAGGAGGTATTAGCGGATTTCCCAATAGAGCAGAAAGTGTGTACGATGCCTTTGGGGTAGGGCATTCATCTACTGCTATATCAGCCGCATTAGGTATGGCAATAGCCCATAAATTAGAAGGGAAAGATACCGTAAATCACATCGCTGTTATCGGCGACGCCTCTATTGCTTCAGGTATGGCATTTGAAGCATTGAACCATGCCGGTGTAACCAATGCGAAGTTATTAGTTGTTTTAAACGACAACGCCATAGGGATTGATCCCAGTGTAGGCGCTTTAAAAACCTACCTTATGCAAGTAAAAGAGGGAAGGAATCCGAAGCAGAACAATATGATAAAGTCGTTAAATATCAACTATACTGGTCCCGTTAACGGACATGATATTGCGGAGTTGATTAAAGAACTGCAACGGTTAAAGTCGATAGACGGCCCTCAGTTTTTACACGTAGTTACTACCAAAGGAAAAGGTTTAAAGCAAGCAGAAGAAAATCAAGTATTGTATCATGCGCCTGGAAAATTTGATAAAGTAACTGGTGATTTACTTCCGGGTACAAATAACAAGCAAGTAAAATACCAAGACGTTTTTGGTTGGACGATGTTAGAAATGGCTCGAACCAACAATAAACTATTTGCCATTACGCCTGCTATGCCCACTGGCAGTTCGTTAAGATATATGATGGATGAATTTCCTGAGCGTGCCATTGACGTTGGAATAGCCGAACAACATGCCGTGACCTTGGCAGCTGGTATTGCCTTAGAGGGGTATTCAGTCTATTGTACTATTTATTCCACCTTTTTACAACGTGCTTACGATCAATTAATTCACGATGTAGCCCTGCAAAATATTCCGGTGGTTTTTTGTATAGATCGGGCGGGGTTGGTAGGAGAAGACGGTGCCACCCATCAAGGGGTATTTGATATCGCCTATTTAAATGCCGTTCCCAATATTACCATTTTGGCACCGAGAAGTGCAGTAGAGTTACGCAACGTGTTATACAGTTTACAGTTCCATCGATCGCAGCCCGTAGCCGTACGATATCCAAGAGGTTATAGCGACGAAGAAAATTGGCAACAGGCATTTCAAAACATCGATTTTCAGCAAATTGAAACCGTTCGAAAAGGAAATAAAATAGCAGTGTTTTCTACCGGAACCATTGTTAACAATGTTTTAGCTGCTTTAGGAGATCAAGAAGATGTTTCTGTGTATCACTTTCTTCAAATAAAACCTTTAGATCGATCAGCAATTAAGAAAATTCTAGCATCCTATCACACACTATTAACGATAGAAGAAGGTGTTGTTAACGGCGGATTTGGAAGCAGTATTAACCGTTTGGTATTAGAAGAAGAGTTACCGGTTCGGGTAATAAATTTAGGAGTTCCCGATCATTTTATAGAGCATGCCACCGTAAACGAGCAGTGGCAACAATGCGGTTTGGATGTAAAATCGCTGCAACAATTATTTAAAAAACTGAGTAATGTTTAAGATAAGATTCATCGCTTTTTTTGTTTTGTTATCCTTTGTAGGTTTTTCGCAGCCTATAGACAGTTTAGAAGTAAAAAGGACACCCATAGATATCGACCAATTCTATCGGACACAATTTTCTGTTTTTGATACTTTGGTAAAAAAGAACGATACTCTTTTTATCAGACCTATTGCCGTAGAGCCCAAAATGGTGCTTCAAGATTCGGTATTGATGAGCGTAAACAAAGCGGGGGTGCAACAAGTTGTGGTTTCTACCTTTGAAGTAACGAAAAGAAACAAAAACACCGATTTGTCGTACTTTTTAATTCCCAAACCTACCGGATTTGTTTATAACCGAGTTCCTCGGGCTAATTCACAGATAATGTATGACGGTTTATCTCCTAACAAATCAGGTTTAAGTTTTTGGAAAAAAACCAACAGTTTAGGGTTAGACATCAACCAAGGAACTTTTTCAAATTGGAGTGCCGGAGGTTATAGTTCGGTTTCGGGTATCGTTAAAGGCGATTTTAACCGTACGTATGAAAAAGGCCGAACCATGTGGGTAAACGAACTAAAAGTGCGTTACGGTTTAAATAAACAAGAAAATGTAGAATTGCGAAAAACCGATGACGTATTAAGCATCAATTCGTCATTTGGTTATAAATCATCTGTAAAATCCAATTGGTACTATTCCGCAAAAATGACCTTGAACACCCAGATGGCTAATGGGTATGCCTATCCCAATGTAGAAGATCCTATTTCGCGCGCCTTTGCACCCGCTTATTTGTTTGTGGGTATTGGAGCCGAGTATTTCAAAAATGATTTTAAAGCATATATTTCACCAGTCACCTTAAAATCAACTTTGGTATTAGATGAGGTTTTGGCGAACAAAGGCGAATTTGGATTAGATGGAGGTATTTTTGATGCCGAAGGAAATTTGATCAAACCGGGAAAAAAATCACGTAATGAACTCGGTTTTTTATTCACCAGCGAGTGGAAGAAATCCATTATGACAAATGTTTTATTAAAGAACAACCTAACGTTATATACCGATTACCTAAACAATTTTGGCAATGTAGATGTAGATTGGCAGCTAACTTTAGAAATGAAGATTAACAGTTTATTAAAAGCCACCTTAGGCGGGCATTTAATATACGATGACGATATTAAAAACAAACGAGATGTAAACGGAGTACAAATAACCGAAGGTCCTCGGGTACAGTTCAAGCAATTGTTGAGCGTGGGTCTGGTGTATAATTTTTAAGCGATGAAGTTTTTATTCAGTATGCTATTTTTAGGCGTGTCTTTTCAGGTGTTTTCACAAGCCACAGACAGTTTGCCCGCTTTAGAGCGCACCATAAAGGTAACCGATCCTTTTTACCGAGAAGATCAGTTTTACGTAGGGGTAACCCATACCATGTTGCGCAATCAGCCCGATCATTTTTCACAAAGATCTATTTCTATAGGTACAAACTTTGGGTTCTTAAGAGATTTTCCTATCAACAAACAGCGCACCTTTTCTATAGCACCGGGTGTAGGGTTTGCGTTATATAATTTACGACATAATTTAGCGTTAATCAATCAAGACCAACCGGCTTTTGAATTTGACAACAACCCGCAGAAAAATGTTCAGAAACTTTCTTATATCGAAATACCTATTGAATTTAGATGGCGCACTTCCAAGGTACATTCCCATAAATTTTGGCGCGTTTACAGTGGTTTAAAGTACAGTTATTTACTCAACGGTACCTCAAAATACGAAGGTGTTTCTGGTTCGGAAACCTTTAAAAATAAAGATTTATTTGAGCGATCTAATATAGGCGTGTATGTATCGGCAGGTTTTAATACGTGGAATTTTTATGCGTATTACGGCTTTAAGCCTCTTTTTAATAAAGAGGTACTTGATAATGACCGCCATTTCAATATGCTGAATTTAGGCTTGATGTTTTACATATTGTAAAATAAAATAAACGAAGGAATAAAGCCGATGATAGCCCCTAAAATGATTTCTACATTTGTATGAGCGTTTAAGTACAATCGGGCAGAAGCGATCAATCCTAAAACAATCAACAATAGTGGTAAAATGATGAACGGGTTTAAATAGTAGACTGTTGTTTGGTTTACCAATAAAGGAATAGCACTACAAAAACCAGCCACATGAACGCTGTATTTCCGCTTTAGCAATGCGCTGCAAAACAATATAAAGTAGGTAATACTATAGGCAATAAAAAAAACCTTCAATGACGTATTTGCAATATTAGACCACACTTTAAAAACTAGGATGTTTACAATTAAAATGTTTAAAAACATAGGCGAAGTACGTTCGCGCACTTCATTAATCATTACGGATGATTGCAGCAACCCCAATGATTTTAAAAAATAGTACATACATACGGGCAACAGAAAAGTCATTAAAAAAACTTGAGCTGTAGCCACGTGGCGTTCTAACGGAATAAAAAAATCGGCATTCAATAAGTAAAAACATCCTGTAATTATTGTTGGAATAAGAACAGGATGAAATATAAGCGATATTATTTTTGCCGTTTGTTTCATTAAATTTTTCTACGCATTCTTGCCACAGGAATATCTAACTGTTCGCGGTATTTAGCTACGGTACGTCGGGCGATAGGGTATCCTTTCTCCTTTAGTATTTCAGCTAATTTATCATCAGGTAAAGGTTTTTGCTTGTCTTCTTCTTCGATGATATTTTGTAAAATCTTTTTAATTTCGATGGTTGAAACTTCCTCACCTTGATCATTCATCATCGCCTCAGAAAAGAATTCCTTAATCAATTTCGTGCCATAAGGCGTATCAACGTACTTGCTGTTTGCCACGCGCGAGATAGTAGAGATATCTAAGCCTACCATATCCGCAATATCCTTTAAAATCATTGGTCGGATTTTGGTTTCGTCGCCGTCTAAAAAATAATCTTTTTGATATTCGATAATGGCGCTCATGGTTACAAACAAGGTTTCTTGGCGTTGTTTAATGGCATCGATAAACCATTTAGCACCATCTAATTTTTGTTTGATAAACTGAACTGCATCTTTTTGGGCTGTCGATTTTTCGTTACTTTCCTTATACGTCTGTAACATTTCCTGGTAATCTTTAGAAACGTGTAATTCCGGAGCGTTTCTACTGTTTAAGTGCAATTCAATCTCACCATCTTCCACCTTAACGGTAAAATCGGGTATGATGTGTTCTATGGTACGAGAGCTGCCTGAAAAACTTCCGCCCGGTTTAGGGTTCAATTTTTCAATTTCGTCTATAGCTTTGCGCAGTTGCGATTGAGAAACGCCGTATTTTTGCAACAGTTTATCGTAATGTTTTTTAGTAAATCCATCAAATTGATTTTCGATAATATCTTTTGCCAAATCTATCGATTCGTTAGGCGTTTTATTTTGCAATTGTAATAACAGACACTCTTGCAAATCTTTAGCACCCACGCCGTTAGGTTCTAATTCGTGGATGATTTCTGTTAAGATATGCTGCACCTGTTCTTCGGTGGTATAAATACCTTGGGTAAAAGCCATATCGTCTACAATATCTTGCACGTCGCGGCGGATATAACCCATGTCGTCCATACTTCCAATAAGGAACTCAGCAATGATGCGTTCCTCGTCAGATAAGATAAACGTGTTCAGTTGTTCAATTAAGCTTTGATGAAAACTCACTTGCGCTTCAATAGGCATAAACGTTTCTTGGTCGTCATCGCTGTAGTTATTACTTTTTAGCTTATAGTCAGGAATTTCGTCATCGCTTAGATAATCATCGATGTTGATATCTTCCGCGTCTATTTGTTCATTGTCGTAATCATCATATTCATCGGCATTGTCTTGAAACTCATCGGTTTCATTTAAATCATCCTTGCCCGACTCTAAGGCCGGGTTTTCCACCAATTCCTCTTTCAATCGTTGTTCAAAAGCCAAAGTAGGCAATTGGATCAACTTCATCAATTG
>JAHAYQ010000115.1 GCA_018384465.1 Myroides sp.
ATTTCATTTTTTATTGCATCTTGCTGTGCGCTTTGCATTGAGACGCCTAAAAGTTTACGAAACAACTCGCCTAATTCGGTTTTGTATTCTGGATACAAAGAAATTCGGTAATCGGTAGATTTTACTAAATCAGCAGCATAAGCAATAGCGTCGTCTAAGCTTCCTAATTCATCTACTAAACCAGATTCTTTTGCCATGGTTCCTGTCCATACTCTTCCTTGACCTAATTCATCTACTTGTTCTTTAGTCATGTTTCTACCTGTTGCAACTCGTCCTATAAATGTATCATATATAATTTCAATGCTTTCTGTAAGCGTTTCTTTATATTTTGGCGACATTTCTTCGAAAACGCTGTAACCCAATGCATTTTCGTGCGTAGTAACGGCTTCAGCATTCACACCAAATTTATCTGCTACTTTTTTAAAGTTAGGTATCATTCCAAAAACACCAATTGATCCGGTAATAGTTCCTGGTTCTGCAAAAATTCTGTTGGCATTACAAGCAATATAATATCCGCCTGAGGCTGCCACATCTCCCATAGAAACAATAACTGGCTTAACTTTTTTGGTCAACTCGATCTCTCTCCAAATAATATCCGATGTAAGTGCACTACCCCCTGGTGAATTAATTCTTAAAACAATGGCTTTAACTTTATCATTATTACGAGCAGCTTTTAAAGCTCTGTTGATTGATCCTTCACCAATAGTATTTACACTACCTTCGCCTTCACGAATATCTCCTTGTGCAAAAATTACCGCAATTTGATCTTTAGCAGATAACTTTTTCATATTTAAATTAACATCTTTAATGTAATCTAAAATTTCAATTTCATTAATATCGTCATCGGCTTTAACTCCTAACGCCTTTTTTATTCCGCTGTGGTACTGATCTAAATAAGCAATTTTATCGATCAATTTGTTTTCTTGTGCTAATACCGCAGTACGTGCATTTAGATTAGTTGCAACATCGTTTAATACATCTACACTTATTTTTCGATTTTTAGAGATGGTGCTCACATAAGAATCCCACATAGAATTTAAAAGAACTGTTAATTGCTCGCGGTTCTCGGCACTCATATTTTGCTGTAAAAAAGGTTCAACGGCACTTTTATATTTTCCGTGACGAATGACTTCCATTTTTATACCCGATTTCTCTTGTAAATCTTTCATATACAAAACCTCAGAAGCCAGTCCTTTAAAATCTAACGAGCCCATAGGGTTCATATATACTGTATCTGCAATTGAGGCTAAATAATATTCACCTTGCGAATAATAATCGGCGTATGCTACAACGAATTTGCCTGTTTTTTTGAACTCGGCTAACTTATCTACAATCGCTTTACGTTGCGTTAATCCTAATAGGGAATTGTTATTTTCAATTGATATTCCCTTGATTTTATCATCAGATTTAGCATAATCTATCGCTTGCAGCACATTGATTAATCCATCGTGGCTGGTTTCTTTATAATCAAAATCTTCAATATAAATGCTTCCTCCATAATCATTGGTTACCTTTTCTAAATCTAACTTAATGATCGAATTACTTTTAGTTGATTTGGTAGAACTGCCCGAACCTGCCGCTGCTACTACACCAACAATCATTAATAAAAAGAAAGACATCATACAAAACAAGATGATTCCTACAAAGGTGGCTAATACATTTTTTAAAAAATTCATTTTACACTGTGTTTTATACTTTAATTCATTAGTATGCCGTTATAGACAAATGTTACATTAAAAAGGAATAATTTTTAGGGTTAATTTAGTTATTTTTGCCCCATGTACAATTATAATAAAGTAGTATTAGCCTTAGGCAGTAATTTAGGCGATAGAAAACAGCAGCTTATAGCCGCTATACATCATATTCACAACAAAGTAGCTTTTGTAGCACAAGCATCTGCTATTTATGAAACGCCTGCTTGGGGGTTTGAAAGTTACCCTTTTTATAACATGTGTATTATGGTTCATACCTATTTATCACCAGAAGAATTATTGCTAAAATTAAAAAAAATTGAACTCGACTTAGGTAGAGCTGAAAAAAAATCAGATACATACGAGGCAAGAACTGTTGATATTGATATTATTTATTATAACGATCTAATTTTAAATACAGATAATTTAACGATTCCACACCCACAAATGCATCACAGAAAATTTGTGTTGGTGCCATTAACAGATTTAAGTATTGAATGGAAACATCCCTTTTTGCAAAAATCAATCGATGAACTATTGCTAAATACGACCGATACTGCCACTATTAAAAAAATGGATACTATTGCGTTACCTAAAGAAGAAATGCAAGCGATCTTAGAATTGAAATTTTTGGCTATAGAAGGAAATATTGGCGCTGGTAAAACTACCTTAACACAAATGATTGCGCAAGATTTTAATGCTCGCCCAATCTTTGAACGTTTCGCAGACAACCCTTTTTTACCAAAGTTTTATAAAGAGCCTCAACGTTATGCTTTTCCATTAGAAATGTCGTTTTTAGCCGATAGATATGCGCAATTACAACATGATTTGGGACAGTATAATTTATTCAACGATTTTATTATAGCAGATTATTACATTTATAAATCGTTAATTTTTGCTCAAGTAACGCTAGACACAGACGAAGTATTACTTTATCGCACCATATTTGATGTGATGTACAAAGAGGTTACCAAACCCGATTTGTATGTATTTCTGCATCAAAACACTTCAAATTTACTCAGAAATATCAAAAAGAGAGGGCGCGGTTACGAAGAACAAATTCAATCGGAATACCTTAATAACATAAATAAAAGTTACAGCGAATTTATAAAAACCTTACCGCAGCAAAAAGTACTGATCATTGATGTTTCGGACAAAGACTTTGTTGAAAATCAAGAAGATTATTTAGCTATTTTAAAATTAATAAATGAAAAAATAAAGCAGATAAATAATTAATCTGCTTTATTTTAAAGTTTGCATTTTCTGAAAAATATCCCAAATAACAATTCCGCCACTTACCGATACATTTAAAGAATGCTTGGTTCCTAATTGCGGAATTTCTACAACAACATCACTAGAATTAATCACTTGTTGATTCACTCCTTTAACTTCATTTCCAAAAAATAAAGCATATTTCTGATTGGCATCTACCTTAAAATCTTGAAGCATTACCGACCCTTCCACTTGTTCTAACGAAATAATCTGCACTTTTTCTTTTTTTAGTTCATCTACAACTTCCATCACCTCTTTCGCATATTCCCAAGCAACTGTTTCGGTTGCACCTAAAGCGGTTTTATGAATTTCTTTATTGGGCGGCGTTGCAGTAATACCACACAAATATATTTTCTCAATCAAGAAAGCATCGCAGGTTCTAAAAAATGATCCAATATTGTGTAAACTTCTAATATCATCAAGTACAACAATTATCGGAGTTTTTTCTGCTTGTTTAAATTCTTCAACGTTTTTACGGTTCAGTTCGTCTAAAATCAGTTTTTTCATTTTAAAATTTTAAAGCCATAAAGATACAACTTACAATATATATGAGTAAAGTTTAAAAGGTAACAGTAATAATTAATTTAATAGTTGTAACTTGTGGTATTGTACAACTGTTTATGAACCGAAACGAAAAAAATATTTATAAAGGATTGTACGGATCAAATGAAATTGAGTTTACTAAAGGGCTCATTCACATCAATCCGTTTGGAATTATTGGTAAGCAACATCAAAACAATGTGTTGCAACACAGCCATAACCATTTGCTACAAGTTTTTTTAATTCAAGAAGGATCTACTCACTTTTTGTTTAATGCCCAAAAAGAACTCATCAATCAACCTACCATTATAACTGTTCCTAAGAATACAGAACACGGTTTTGAGCATCTTTCTGATGTAAACGGATGGATCATTTCACTTTCTGATACGGTTTTAGAGCGTATGATTCATCGCGAAGCAGAACTAATTGATTCTTTAGAAGATGTACAGATTATTCCCATTCAAAACGATTCTTTATCAGAAGAATTAGAAAAAACAATTTACAAATGCGTTTTAGAATATAAAATGGAACAACCAGGTCGTTTACTAATGTTGGAATATTTGGTAGGACAATTTATTGTACAATTGTACCGATTACCACAAAATCACAAACAGAAATTAAACAAGGTCGATCACTCATCAAAAATTTATTTCAGAAAGTTTACACAAGCTATCAAAGAATCTGCTAATTACAAAAAAACAATAGATGATTATGCCGAAGATTTAGGAATTACGCCCGGACATTTGAATAAAATTTGTCAAACCGTAGCGTCCCAATCTCCTAAAGAAGTACTAATGAACTATTTTATCACGGAAGCCCAATTACTACTAACCGATGTAAGCCTTACGATTTCAGAAGTGAGTTACCGCTTAAATTTTGATGATAAAAGTTATTTTACACGGGTTTTTAAGAAAAAAACTGGGAAAACACCAGTAGAGTTCAGAAAAAGCTTAGGAATTAAATTTTAACACGAATGATTGATAAGTGACATTATCTATATAAAAAGTCCTATTATCAGCTCATTTCTATCTTCTAAATTTGTGATATTAATTCGTGAGTGTTCACTTACTAACTTAAAAATATGTCACAAATCACTATAAAAAGTATCGAAACAATCATTGTTGATCTTCCAACAATACGTCCGCACCACCTTTCCATGGCTGTTATGCGGAACCAAAGTATGGTGATCATCCGGTTGTTTTGTAGCGATGGCATTGAAGGTATTGGCGAAGCAACAACTATTGGCGGCATTTCGTATGCTGATGAAGCGCCCGAAACCATCAAATTAGCCATCGACACCTATTTCACTCCTTTATTAATAAATCAAGACGCTACAAAAGTGAATTATTTAATGAAGGTTTTAGACAAAAATGTTTCAGGAAATAATTTTGCTAAATCGGGTATAGAAACCGCTTTGTTAGATGCGCAAGCCAAACGTTTAAATGTAAGAGTATCTGATTTATTTGGCGGAGCTATTACAGATCAACTGCCTGTTTTATGGACGTTGGCAAGCGGCGATACCGAAAAAGATATTGAAGAAGCCAAACATTTAATCAGCATCAATCGTCACAACACTTTCAAGCTAAAAATCGGTAGAAACGAACCACAAAAAGATGTAGATCACGTAGCTGCCATCAAGAAAGCTTTGGGTAAAGACATCAAAATTACAGTGGATGTAAACCAAGCTTGGAGCGAACAAATTGCGAAACGCTATATTTTACAATTGCAAGAAGCAGGCATTGATTTGATTGAACAACCTTTGGTAAAATCAAATTTTGATGGATTGGCTCGATTGACCGATTTTTTCGATGTGCCGATTATGGCAGACGAAGCCGCTGCTACCGTTTCAGATGCTTTTAAACTCGCCAAGATTCACGCAGCAAGTGTGTTTGCTTTAAAAATATCCAAATCGGGTGGTTTAACAAACATTGCGAAACAAGCGGCAATCGCACAAGGCGCAGGCATTTCACTTTATGGGGGAACCATGTTGGAAGGCACCATCGGAACCTTGGCATCGGCACATATCTTTTCTACCTTACCTAATTTAGATTGGGGAACAGAATTGTTTGGTCCTTTGTTATTAACCGACGATATCGTTAAAAAACCAATTGAATACAAAGATAACTCGTTGGTTATTCCAGAAGGATCCGGTTTGGGCATTGAATTGGATTTAGAGAAAATAGAAAAATACAAACGCAAGTAAATTATGATATACGTAGTAGAAATGGATGTTAACATCCCAGAATCATGGAGCGAAGATAAATTAGCCGATTACATAAAACGTGAACAAGAAACTTCACAAAAATGGCAA
>JAHAYQ010000127.1 GCA_018384465.1 Myroides sp.
CGCACTACATTTGATACATGATCTTGGGTTTTAATGCTCGCAGGATCAAACCAATACATGCCGTTTTTAAGGCGTACCATGTTGCTGGGTGATTTTTTAACCATAGCTTCATTACTCACTGTGCCGCCACTTAAATGGTGAGCTCTGTACGGATTTAACCACACATGCAGTTCCATACCGCGTTTATGAGCTTCTTCAATCCAAAATTCTAAAGGATCGTAGTAGGGCGAAGGCGCTTTGCCTGTTTCACCGGTTAAAAAATACGACCAGGGTTCGTAAGTACTTTTGTACAGCGCATCAGCAGACGGACGCACTTGAAAAATGACCGCATTAAAATGCGCATCTTGAAGAAGGTCTAATATTTTTAAGGCTTCATTCTTTTGTTCTTGAGTGGTTAAATTTCTACGACTTGGCCAATTGATGTTGGCAACGGTAGCAATCCATGCCGCACGAAATTCGCGTTTTACTTCAGGTAAAACTACTTCAGCCTCCTTGGGTGATGTCGTTGGAGTAGGGGTGTGACTTAATAAAGGTTTAGTGGGTTTTGTTTGAGTTTGGATTTCTGATTTCTTAACCACGGTTACCTCTTGTGACGATTGTTGTTGCACAGCGCACGAAACAAACGAAAGCGAACTAATGATAATAAAAGCCAGATATTTATTTATATTTAATTTCATACGTCAGAGTAAAATTACACTACAAAATTAAAAAGATAAATGACTATCTGGCTACTGTTTAAGAATTTATAAAAACTTTTTTATAAATTTTTACGGAACATATTATTCCTCTAAAACCGTTTTTAAATTTTGAACTCCCTGTTCAAAATCCTTATTCATATCGTAAAACAAACTCATAATGTTCCAAGGATAAGGCATGGTACCGTCAACTACCCAACGCACTTCGGTTTGGTTCTCACTAACTGCTTTGGTGGTGAAATACGATGTGGCTGGCTCGGCACTGTCCATCAAATACAAATCAATCGATACCCTTTGGTTCTCTTCAATAGCAGTAATTATTTGGGCGCCATTGCCTACTTTTTCACTGGTCCAGCGGTATGTATAACCTACGGTACCATCAGTGCCCTCGCTGGTCTTTTTTAAATCGGGATCTAACTTGAACCATACACCAAAATTTTCTTGATTTTTAATGTGTTTCACATAATTAAAAACTTCGGAATTAGGTTTGTTAATAACGGTTGATCCTTCGGCATGAAAGGTTTTAGGTAAGATAAGGGCTGTTAAAAGCACCACGGCAATTAATCCTAAAATAACGAATACGGTATATTTTAAAAATTTCATCGGAGTTAATTTTACTATTGAAATTTTTTATTTCCTTCGTAATGAACCATCCAGCAAATACCAAATTGGTCTTGAAAAGAAGCGTAAAGTTCTGCCCAAAATTGCTCGCCTAATGGCATTTCGATATTGAGCGCATTTTCGCTTAACGCCTGATACAAATCTTTTGCTTCCTGAGCTGTTTCGGTATCCAACATAATGTAGGTGCTGTTGCCGTTGTTTATTTTTTGACCAAAACTTTCTAAACAGTCTGATCCCATCAACATGCGGTCGCCATCAATCAGCAATGCTGTGTGCATGACCTTATGCTTGTCTTGATCATTAATCGGAAAATTTGGGTCGGGTGGTAAATCGCCAAAGCGGTGTATCCCGATGTTTTTAGTTTTAAAAACTTTTTCGTAGAACATAAAGGCTTCTTCGCAATTTCCGTTAAAATTTAAGTACGCATGAATTTTTGCCATAATTATAAAGTTTAGCTTTAGTACTTCAAATGTAAATCGATTAAGAGAAAAATAGCTTGCCATAAGACAAGTTTTGTGTTTATTTAAGCTCTTTTCTTATCCTGCTTAAAGAGGTATCGGTAATGCCTAAGTACGAGGCAATGAGTTTTAAAGGCACCAGGCTGAAAATATATGGTTTGTTTTTTAACAACTCTTCATAGCGCTCTTTTGCCGAATGGGTTCGCATGGCAATGCTGCGTTCTTTTAGCTGAAACAATTCGTTGGCCATCCACGTGCGTCCCCACTCTCTAAAGCCGTATAAGCTGTGATACAATTCCTGAAAATCCTCAAACGAAATTTGCAAGAGGGTACACTTGGTTAAACACTGCCAATTTTCAACCGTTTGCTTCCGTTGAAACAGGGCATTTACAGCAATTACCACTTCGTGCGGAGTGAATAAATAAATAGTGGTGCTGTTTCCGTTAGAGTTGTTTGCGAAGCTGTGTACACATCCATCTAACAAAATATAATAAGCATTTAAAGATTGGGAGTGCTCTAAAATAAAAGCACCTTTTTCAAAGGTCACCAAATGATGTTTCTGTGAAATAAGCTCATAATCAGATACCGATAAATGTTCGTTTTGATAACATTGTGTAATTATGGGAATCATTTTTTTTAACGAACTTAAAAATTTTTAATGATAGTATCATTGTTTTTTTATCTAAAATTTACGTGACTTAATACAGAAATGGTTAATTTAGGAAAAAGATGTGCAGTGGAAAAAATGGATTTATTAAGAAATTATTTTAATTCGGGTGCCACCTTGAGTTATGCCCACCGAAAAAAATGTTTACAGCAATTTGATAGCTTATTAGAAAAGCACAGAACCGACTTTTTTGAGGCCTTACAGTTAGATTTCAACAAGCCGGTATTTGAAACGCTGGCTACCGAATTAGGTATGCTGCAAAAAGAATTAAAGTATTTAAAAAAGCATTTAAAACTGTGGACACAACCAGAACAAGTGGCTGCAACTTTGCTTAATTTTCCGTCTAAAGAATATAAAGCTTATCAACCTTTTGGTGTGGTGTTGATCATAGCGCCGTGGAACTATCCGTTATTATTAGCATTGCAACCTGTGATGGCTGCCTTGGCTGCGGGTAATTGTGTGGTTTTAAAACCGTCAGAACACAGTGCGGCTACCTCAGCTTTATTGGCTCGATTGCTGCCCCAATATTTTGACGAAGGTCTTGTGCAAGTGGTGGAAGGTGATGCAGATGTAACGGCGAATTTGTTAAAGCAACGCTTTGATAAAATTTTCTTTACAGGTAGTACGAAAGTTGGCAAAATGGTTTATCAGGCAGCGGCAAAGAACTTAACGCCGGTGGTATTAGAATTAGGAGGTAAATCGCCTTGTATCGTGACGTCCAATGCCGATATCGCTTTAGCTGCTAAACGCATTGCATTTGGTAAATTTGTAAATGCCGGACAAACTTGTATTGCACCCGATTTTGTGTTTATTCACCAAAGCGTAGAGGCTCAGTTTGTAGCGGAAATGAAAAAGGTAGT
Source organism: Myroides sp. (assembly GCA_018384465.1). Lineage (GTDB taxonomy): Bacteria > Bacteroidota > Bacteroidia > Flavobacteriales > Flavobacteriaceae > Flavobacterium. The sequence continues at coordinate 3,302 of JAHAYQ010000127.1, forward strand.
GCAGCAGTTTTACGGAGTAAATCCAGAGGAGTCAAAAGATTTTGCGCGGATCATAAATGATATGCACTATCAACGAATAAAGAGGTTTGTATTGCAAAGCCAAGTGGTATTGGGCGGTGAAACAAATGCTAAAACGCGCTATATTGCACCGACTTTATTAAAAATACACGACCGTGATGCTGAGGTTATGAACGAAGAGATTTTTGGCCCGGTACTACCGCTTGTAAATTATGAAACGATTGACGAGCTCATTACGTATAATCAAGCACATCCCAAGCCGTTAGCGTTTTATGTTTTTAGTAGTAATAAAAGCGAAATTCAACAATTGCTGCAACGTTGCCAATACGGTGGTGCGTGTATCAACGATTGTTTGTCGCATATTTTAAATAGTGAACTGCCTTTTGGTGGTTTTGGCGAAAGTGGTTTGGGAAATTATCATGGAAGGTATAGTTTTGAAGCTTTTTCGCAGACTAAAAGCGTGGTGTATCGCAATACTTGGCTTGATATTCCGTTAAAATATCCGCCTTATAGCAAAAATAAGCTTAATCTGTTAAAAAGGTTCTTTAAAATGATTTAATAATGAAGTTGTTTAATAGAAGGTGAACTTCATAAATAATAGATAAACCACATAGATATAGATTTTTTTAATTTTTTAGGTAGTTTTTATCTTTGATATAATATAGTTTAACTCGGTGTATTACCAAAGGTAATCTATGAAATCTTAATAAACATTGATAAAAAAAGAACTATGTGCTTTAAAAAGTTTAAAGCAGTTCAAAAGGTAATTTATCTTAAAATTGTAAATTCGCAAAATAAATGATTTTTAGATGGAATTATACTATACCTTTTCAATTTTAATTGTATTAGCCTCATTTTTTGCCTATTTAAACTTGCGATTTTTAAAACTTCCCGGAACCATCGGTATTATGATAATAGCCGTATTGGTTTCGATAGCTATGCGTTTGTTGGGCGATGAATATTTTCCCGAAACAACTAAAGAGTTTTTTGAATTGATCCGCACCTTCGATTTCAATGAAATTTTGATGGGTGCTATGCTGAACTTTTTGTTATTTGCCGGTGCCTTGCACATCAATATTTCTGATTTGCGCGAACATAAATGGCCCATACTAACCTATGCTTCGGTGAGTGTGGTGCTTTCTGCATTCATCATTGCCGGTTTGTTTTACGCCGTTGCGCCCATGTTAGGCATACAAATACCGTTTATCTATTGTTTGCTGTTTGGTACTTTAATTTCGCCCACGGATCCAATTGTGGTATTGGGCATATTAAAAGAAGCGAAGGTTCCGAAAATGATCGAAACAAAAATTACAGGGGAATCACTTTTTAACGATGGGGTAGCGGTAGTGATGTTTGCCGTAGTGTTAAAGATGGCAACCGATACTACTTTTGATGCCTCTTTCGCGTCGATCTCTAAATTATTTTTGTTAGAAGCCGGTGGAGGTATTTTGTTAGGTGCTCTTTTAGGATTTACAGCTAGCAACGTAATGAAAAAGATAGATGATTATAAAGTATCGGTACTCATTACCTTGTCTATCGTTATGGGCGGATTTCTTATAGCCAAGCAATTACATTTTTCATCGCCTTTGGCTATGGTTATTGCCGGATTAATCATTGGTAATTACGGAAAAGCTGTGGCAATGAGTGAAACTACCCGAGATTATCTGAGTAAGTTTTGGGAATTGATTGATGAGATATTGAACGCTATTTTGTTCTTATTCATAGGTTTCGAATTACTGATGTTACCCGATTTACAAGAGCAATTGTTATTAGGCGTTGTGGCGATATTTATCTGTTTATTGGCAAGAACCTTAGCCATTTTTATCCCGGCAAGCACGTTATTACGAAAAAATGTGTATTCTAACGGCTCGTTAACAACTATGGTTTGGGGCGGTATTCGTGGCGGTGTTTCCATAGCCTTGGTAATGAGTATTCCTAATTCGGTGGGGGGAATTAAAGATATTTTATTAGAAGTTACTTATATTGTGGTATTGTTTTCTATTGTGGTTCAAGGGTTAACAGTAGGCCGTGTTGCTAAAAAAGTTTTAAAAGATGCATAAGGGCTACTTGCCCTAAAAGAATATCTTTGCTATAAGTCAATAGGCGTATAAAGATAGAGATTCTGTAGGAGTCAATTAGTGTAAGCCCTTTATTTAAATTGGAATATGAAAAAGTTGTGGATGCTCTTTTCGGTTATACTTGTACTATCGTGTACAAAAAAAACCGAACCCATTCCCTTATCGTTTTATTATTGGAAAACTAATTTTCAATTAACCGAAACCGAAAAACAGTATCTAAACGATTTAGATGTTGCCAAGTTGTACATACGCTATTTTGATATAAGCTTAAAAGATTCTATTGCCATACCCGTTGCGCCTGTAGTTTTTAATCAGAATGTAGAAGCGTATGAGGTGGTTCCGGTGGTGTATATCAAAAACGAAGTTTTTCTGCAAAACGGTGCTGCCGATAGTTTGGCGGTAAAGGTGTACAATTACATTCAACAAATCAATAAATCGGCAAATGTTTCGGTTGACGAAATTCAGTTTGATTGCGATTGGAGCTTAAAATCAAAACATAACTACTTTCAGTTTTTAGAAGAATTTAAAAAGTTACATCCTAATTTATCAGCAACAATTCGTTTGCATCAAATCAAGTATCCCGATAAAACAGGCATTCCCGATGTTGATAAAGGTGTGTTGATGTATTACAATATGGGCGTTATTAGTTCTGGCGATAATAATTCTATCTACGACCGCTCGGTAGCGCAGCGATATATAAAATCATTACAAAATTATTCACTTCCTTTAAATATGGCTTTGCCAGTTTTTAGTTGGGGTGTACATATACGTGGCAATCAAGTGACTAATTTGATAAGTGGTTTGCGAGTAGCTGATTTAAACGGAGATCTATTCGAAAAGATCAATGAAAATAGATATAAGGTTGTAGAAGATGTTGTTTTTAAAGGCAGATATTTAGCAAAAAACGATGAAATTAAGGTTGAAGCTGTAAGTGCTGAGCAATTGAAGGAAATGATGCACGATATTAAAAAGAACAGCAAACACAAACCCAACGAAATTATACTATACGATTTAAATGAAAATAATTTAAAAGCTTATGAAAAAGAAGATTTTAAAACTGTTAACCACTGGTAGTTTAGCTGCCTTATTTGGGTACGGAGTGTATGCTTACGGTTGTGCTGGTGATTGGTG
>JAHAYQ010000154.1 GCA_018384465.1 Myroides sp.
TGAAACTCGATATGCGCCGAAGAAGCAATTTTCTGAGTTAAATTAATCAGATAAAAATCGCCTCCAACAATTTCTAACTTTCCATTTTTTCTTAATTGTGTAGAAACTGTTAAAATATCAATTGGCTGACTGGCTTTAAACAACATTTCTATAGCTTCATAAATATATTTATGTGCATCTTTATAAAACGCATCAGGTTTTAAAATGTCAATTGCCTCGTCAACTCCCTTTTATCAATCATCATTGCTCCCAAAACAGCTTCTTCTAAATCAACAGCTTGTGGGGGGATCTTACCTTTTTCTAAGGAAATAATGTTTTGATTAACTTTAATTTGAGGGTTAAATACTTTCTCTTTTTCCATAAAACGAAATTAGCCTTTTAAAACAACTTTACTAAATAAAGTTATCAACTTTTTTTTATGAATTAAAAACATTTAGGTGTTGATAATTTATCTAAACAAAGTTTGTGTGGTCATCCATATCACCTCTCTATTTTTATTGCTAACTTTGTAAAAAATACCCTATGAAATTTAAAATAGAATCGGAATATAAACCTATGGGTGACCAACCCACCGCAATTAAAAGTTTAGCCGAAGGAATTAAAAACGACGAACGCTTTCAAACATTATTGGGTGTAACTGGTTCAGGGAAAACGTTTACAGTTGCAAATGTGATACAAGAAGTGCAAAAGCCTACTTTGGTTTTAGCTCATAACAAAACACTTGCTGCTCAATTATACTCAGAATTTAAACAATTTTTCCCTAATAACGCCGTAGAATATTTCGTTTCGTATTACGATTACTATCAACCAGAAGCCTATTTACCTGTAACTGGAACTTATATCGAAAAAGATTTATCTATTAACGAAGATCTAGAAAAAATGCGTTTAAGCACTACTTCATCCCTCCTTTCAGGTCGGCGTGATGTTTTGGTAGTAGCATCCGTTTCTTGTTTATATGGTATTGGAAATCCAACAGAGTTCCAAAAAAACGTTATTTCAATAGAACAAGACCAAGTTATTACACGCACTAAATTTTTACAACAATTAGTACAATCATTATACTCGCGAACAGAAGGCGAATTTTCGCACGGAACGTTTAGAATTAAAGGCGATACGGTGGAAGTTTTTCCAAGTTATGCCGATGATCCTTTCAGAATTCATTTCTTTGGCGATGAAATTGAAACCATAGAATCATTTGATTTAAAAACTTCTAAAGTAATAGAACGCTACGCATTATTAAGTATATATCCTGCTAATATGTTTGTTACTTCACCAGATGTTTTGCAGAATGCTATTTGGCAAATTCAGCAAGATATGGTTAAACAAGTGGATTATTTTAAAGAAATAGGAAAACATTTAGAAGCCAAACGTTTAGAAGAACGTACAAACTTTGATTTGGAAATGATCCGCGAGTTAGGTTATTGTTCGGGTATCGAAAACTATTCACGCTATTTAGATGGTCGAGAGCCAGGAACACGTCCCTTCTGTTTATTAGATTATTTTCCTAAAGATTATTTAATGGTTATTGATGAAAGTCACGTTACCGTTTCACAAGTACACGCAATGTACGGCGGCGATAGATCCAGGAAAGAAAATTTGGTAGAATATGGTTTTAGATTACCTGCAGCGATGGATAACCGACCTTTGAAATTTGAAGAGTTTGAGTTGCTCCAAAATCAAGTCATTTACGTATCGGCTACACCTGCTGATTATGAACTTCAAAAATCTGAAGGAATTTATGTAGAGCAAGTTATCCGCCCAACCGGCCTTTTAGATCCCATCATAGAAGTAAGACCAAGTCAAAATCAAATTGATGATTTAGTGGAAGAAATCCATCAACGTACAGAGCAAGACGAGCGGGTTTTAGTAACTACTTTAACAAAACGCATGGCTGAGGAATTAGCAAAACACTTTACGAAAATAGGTATTCGTTGCAGGTACATTCATTCAGATATCGACACTTTGGAACGAGTAGAAATCATGCAAGATTTACGTAAAGGACTTTTTGACGTTTTAATCGGTGTAAATTTATTGCGTGAAGGTTTAGATTTACCCGAAGTATCTTTGGTTGCGATTTTAGATGCCGATAAAGAAGGTTTTTTGCGCAGTACCCGATCTTTAACTCAAACCGTTGGACGAGCTGCAAGAAATATAAACGGAAAAGCCATTATGTATGCTGATAAAATTACAGATAGTATGCAGCGTACTATGGATGAAACGATTTATAGACGTAACAAACAAATGGCTTTTAATAAAAAACACGGAATTAAACCAAAGGCTCTTAACAAGAAAATTGAAAGTACGTTAGCTGATCAATTTAAAAGTTATAATCAACAAGACACACCACTTAAAACGGTAGCAGAAGAAGATGTTTTCTATAAAACAACGGCAGATATTGATAAAGTCATAAAAGAAAAACGAAAAGCAATGGAAAAAGCTGCTAAAGATTTAGATTTTATGCAAGCCGCAAAATTGAGAGATGAAATACAGGAATTAACAAATAAAAGGGGCACTATGTAATTTTTTTTTATACATTTAACCAAAATTCCTTATAAATGAAAAAAATAAAAGTTGTTTTATTACTTTCAACTTTAGCTTGTGGCTTTACGTTGCAAAGTTGTTTTTATCACGTACACGATGATAATGTGGCAGCACCTTATTACCAATACGATCCCATTTATATGAGTCGTGCGGATTTAGAAAGTTCTATTAAAATGAGTGAACCTCGTGCCATGCAAAATGCTGGTAAAATATATGTAAAAGATCAACATATCTTTATTACAGACGAAAACAAAGGGTTTCATATTTACAACAACAGCAACCCTAATGCGCCAGCATTAATAGCCTTTTTAGAAGTTCCAGGAGCTACAGATATGGCTATAAAAAACAATTCAATTTACATTAATCAGGCAGTTGATTTAGTTGCTGTTTCCATCACCAATAACCAAGTTACTGTTCATAAACGTATTAAAAACACGTTTCCTTCTAAGGTTAGCCCTGATGGTTACATACATTATGCAGGAGAAAATGAAATTATTGTAGATTGGAAAAAGAATTAATTATGAAAAATTTTATAAAATATAGCGCTGCTATTGTTGTTTGTACTTTTCTAAGTTTTTGTGCAAGCGACGGTTCAGATGGGGCTCCCGCAAGTAATGAAGGATCAGGAAAAGGTGGTTCAATGGCTGTTTTTGCCATCAAAGGAAATTACCTTTACACAGTTGATTACAAAGATTTACACGTTTTTCAAATAGCCGAGGGAAATAACCCGGTAAAAGTAAATAAAGTATCTATTGGTTGGGATATTGAAACTATTTACTCTATGGGTGATTTAATGTTTATGGGCTCAAGAAACGGCATGTACATATACGATGTTTCAAATCCAGAAACTCCTCAATACCTATCAGAGGCACAACATTTCACCGCCTGTGATCCTGTGGTAGCCGATGAAGGATATGCTTATGTAACTTTACATTCAAACACAGGTTGTGGTAACAATTTAAACACGTTAATGGTTTACGATATTGCAGATGTGAGTAGTCCGCAATTAATACATCAAAGAAATTTAACGTATCCACG
>JAHAYQ010000155.1 GCA_018384465.1 Myroides sp.
GTTCTGTTTCCTGATATATCGTTGCGTTATGAAGTTTTAGAATAGATGTAGGCATAGATTTTTTTTGTAAAAATATCAAAAGTTATGGGTTAATAAAAATCCTGTTCAAAAAAATGATTGATTATATAGCTTACAAGCGGTTGTTAGAAAAAGTAAATCCTACTTTTGCCGACAGATAGTTGTAGTTATTCATGTATTTTTCCCAATTGGGATGAGTTGAAGTTCTCATAGTATTCATGTGGTATTTTAGACCAATTATCATGTACGCTTTGCCACCCACTTTATGTTGGTAATCTATACCTAAACCTAAGCCATCACTTTCCGAATCGAGTTTTTTGCCAAACCCTTTCGATGTATAATCGGTATAATCGTACGAAACATAAGGTTCAATTAAACCTTCGGCACTAACAGGTATGTAATAACTAAGGTACGGACCTATGGTGAAAGCAGTAGTTTTACTGAAGTTTCCGAAATATTGGATGTCCTTAATACTCATACGGTGTACGCTGCCGTGCAATCCTAAACTAAAACGGTTGTAGTTAAAAATACCTAATCTACCGGTAATTAAAGGAAAGGCTTCTTGATGTGCATCGCCCATCATGCTTTCATTCGCAGCTAAATTAGCAAAACCAAAAGTAAACTGAAACGTATCTGCAAAACTGATGTTTGTTTGCTTATTTGGTTCGTTTTGAGCATTAGACGTGATGCTGCACAAAGCGAAGATGCTTAAAATAACATTTTTCATTCGTCAAAAATTAAGGTTCCTAAATCAACATAATGATTGCGCGTATTTAAAGGCGAAATATATCCGTATGTTTTTGTTATTCCACGATTAATTTGAATCACATAGGTATCTGTGCGTTCATTTCGTGGCAAACTAAAACTGATTTTTCCATCGGCATCGGTCCTCATTTTAGTGATGATGTATCCATCGTATCCGTAGCCTTCCTCGCTCGGATTCAGTTCTTCAATAATATGACTTTTGTTTTTGGTATTTTCTACCGGCATAGCCACCACTTCTGCATTTTGTAAGGGTTTACCGCCGTATGTAACGTATCCTTCTACAATAATGCGCTGGTCGTTTTCATAAAAATCGGTACGACAAGAAGCAAGCATCAACGTGGAAGCAAAAAAGAGTACTGTTTTTTTCATGACGCATTTTTATTCAAAGTTAGTTTCATTGCAAAACAAACAATTTCGTTTAATTTTAAATAAAAATAAACTTCTTTTTCGACAAAAGCACTATGAATAGAAACTTTTTCGCCTAAATTCACTTCTTTTAGGAAATTTAAGTCAATGGCAGTAATGGTTCCATCTAACAATATATCAATCGGTAAACAATCCAAACACCACTCTACATACTTAGCATTATTCACATGATTTAAAGCGTCAAGGTCTGAATACACCACTGTATGTTCGCCTACCAAATCTGTCGGTTGATTTAGATCAATCTTACCAAAAGAATGAGTAGTAGGTTTTCGGTCAGGGAATTTTTGTAGGTGATCGTGCGGCAGTACAATAGCTTCTGGTCTGCGTTTAAGCGTATTCAGCACTACCCACAAGCTATTAACACCGATTATTTTATCGTTGTTAAGGAACACCTCAAAATCTCTAATTGATTTAATGCCCGTCAGCGTTTCGATCCATGTTTCCACAGCGATTTCTTCGTGCCATTGCGGTAGGTTGTCCATTTCAATACGCATACTACTTAATACCCACGCCTGGTGGTGTTTTTGCATATCGAAATAGCTCATTCCTCCCAAAGCGGAGTGCTTACCGGCAACGGCTTGTAAAATATTGAGTAAGTGCGTTGGCTGTATTTTAGAATTAACGGCACATTGATCGATGGTAATTTCGGTAGTTGCTTTGTAAACAGAAGCAAACTTATCGGGTAAAATCATTGATGTATTGTATTATGGTATCAACAGGTTCCGTGTAGGTAAACCATTGAGTATCTTTATTTCTTTTAAACCACGTAAGTTGTCTTTTAGCAAACCTACGAGTATTCTTTTTAATCTCTTCAATTGCCTGCGCTAACGTATATTTTTCCTCAAAATAATCGAACAATTCGCGGTAACCCACCGTTTGCAAAGCGTTTAAGTGTTGGTGTTCTTTTAAAGAAGCTGCTTCGTGCAACAGGCCCTTTGTCATCATTACATCCACCCGGTGATTAATGCGTTGGTACATCTCGTCTCTGGGTGCCTCTAAACCAATAACTATAGGTATGAAATTCCGTTTGTTTTTTTCCTGATTCAAAAAAGAAGAGTAGGGCAAGTTTGCCGCTTTGCACACTGCTACAAAACGTTTCATGCGCTGCGGATTTACCAAGGTTTGCGGGTTGGTACGAGACAAGAAATCAAAATACGCAGGATCTAATTCTTGCAACTGTTTTTGAAGAAAACCTAATCCGCTTTGTTGAAATGCCTGTTCTATTTCTTCCTTTATATCTTCTGATACTTCCGGAAAAATGTCAAACCCTCTCAGCACCGCATCGACGTAAAGACCAGATCCACCCACCAAAATCTGTACGTTGTTTTTTGTAAATAGCTGATCTAATAACGGTATTACTTCCCTTTCGTAATCGCCCACATTGTATTCTTCAAACACCGATTTGTTCTGAATAAAATGATGAGGAGCAGCTTGCAATTCTTCTGCAGTAGGCACCGCAGTACCAATAGTCATTTCCTTATAAAACTGTCGGCTGTCACACGACACTACCTCAGCAGAAAAATGCTGTGCCAATTGGATAGCCAAATTAGTTTTTCCAATTGCAGTAGGACCGGTAATAACGATTAAATATTTATTTTCTGATTTCAATTTCTTCATGAATAAATTTTTCGCCACAATTGTAGCAGTAATTCGCAAACTCGTTATAAATAAACGTTTTGCATTTAGGGCAGTTGTTTTTCACATTGCTACGTCGGTTCTTAGCCAATTCAGCGGTAACAATACCCGTTGGCACCGCAATAATACCATAACCCATAATCATAATAAACGAAGCAATTGCCTTGCCAATTGGCGTAATCGGTGCAATATCCCCATAGCCCACAGTAGTCATGGTTACAATACACCAATAAATACTGTTAGGTATGTTGGTAAACCCGCTGTGTCCGTTTTCTACCGTAAACATAATGGTACCTAAAATGATAGACATTACAATCACAAAATACACAAACACAATGATTTTATTGGTGCTTGCTTTGAGCGATTCTTTGATGTGCGACGATTGGTTTAAAATAGGAATAAGGTCTAAAATTGCAAACAAACGCAGTAAACGCAATGATCGGATCACGCTCAATACCTCGGAACCTGGAATAAAAAAACTGAGGTACATTGGTAAGAGCGAAAGTAAATCTACGATCCCATAAAAACTAAATATATAATTCAGGGGTCGTTTGTTACTGATGATGCGCAAAATGTATTCAATAGAGAAGAAGATGGTAATGATCCATTCACCTATTATAAAAAACTGATGGTATTTATCATCGTATTTGCTGATGCTGGTCATCATGATCAAGACCAAACTCAGTAAAATAGTACCCAACAAAATAAGATCGAAGGTTTTACCTGCAATAGTACCCGATCCGTGGATGACAATATAAATTTTTTGTCGTAATATTTCGTATTTTGACTTTATATGTTTCATTACTAAAACGATATAATTTTATAATCTTTTTTAGTGTGCATATAGTGCTTTATGGTGTTCAATACGTCTTTAGTGTACACTAGTGAAATGAGTTTCTTTTGCAACACCGCCGGGTTAGTAATTTGATAGTTTAAATCAAAAAAGCAATATCCTTTAAACAATCC
>JAHAYQ010000160.1 GCA_018384465.1 Myroides sp.
GCCATAAATAATCTGCCTACCGAGATTTTATCCATCTTAGAGTCGTGTGGTAATTGTATTTTTCCGAAGAGGTAAATTGCCCATGCTCCAAAAATAGCAATCCAAATAGCTAAAAATATTTCGCGTTCTAACCAATGTAATTGTAAAACCAAATCGGCATTTGATAAAAATTTAAAAGCTAAGGCTAATTCTAAGAACCCCAAAGATACTTTTACGGTATTCATCCAACCACCTGATCGTGGCATGGAGTTTAACCAGCCCGGAAACATGGCAAATAACATAAATGGTAATGCCAAGGCTAACGAAAAACCTAACATACCGATTAATGGAGCTGTTCCGCCTTTTGATGCTGCTTCTACCAACAAAGTACCCACAATTGGCCCCGTACACGAAAAAGAAACGATTGCTAATGCCAATGCCATAAAAAAGATACCGATCATACCTCCACGATCTGCTTGGCGATCTACTTTATTTGCCCATGAATTAGGCAACATAATTTCAAAAGCTCCTAAAAAAGAAGCTGCAAAAACTACTAACAGTAAAAAGAAAATAACATTAAACCAAACGTTGGTTGACAAAGCATTTAAAGCATCGGCACCAAATATTTTTGTTACAATTAAACCTAATACAACATAAATAATGATAATTGAAAATCCATATATAACCGCATTTCTTATCCCTTTTGCTTTTGATTTACTTTGTTTGGTAAAAAAACTTACGGTCATAGGAATCATAGGAAACACACAAGGTGTTAACAAGGCTGCAAAACCCGAAAAGAAAGCAATGATAAAAATAGAAAGCAACCCTTTTTGCTCACTTTTATCACTTGTGTTTTCTGTAATAGCTGTGGAATTTCTTTGATCATTATCAGCAGTATTAACAGCAAGTTCCTCAAAATTTTGTACTTCCTTTGACGTTAGCTTTTCTAAATCAAACACAAAATATTTAGTTTGATTGATACACATATCAATACATGCTTGATAAAAAACTTCTAACTGTATGTTTTTTACTTCGGGGTTGGTAATTTTTATGTTGTGATTAAAATGCGCCTCCTTTGCAAAAAAGTATTCATCTACACCAAAAATATCATTAAATACTGTTTGATATTCGCTTTCTGTAGCTTTGCCTTGCGGTTCGTAATTTCCTTGTGCATTTTCATAAATAAACTCTAAAGGCAGTGGACCGCCATCGGGCGTAAATTGTGAATACATGTGCCACTCGCCCTCTATGGTAGCATCTAATTTTATTTGATATTCAGTATCAGATATTTTTTCTATGCTCGATTTCCATTTTACAGGATCTTGTACCTGTGCATAACCAAATACGGTTACAAATAGCGTTAGAATTGCGAGTAATTTTCTCATTTCTGTAAAGTTATTTTATAAATATTTTGATTGTTTTTTGTTACTTTAAACCGATCATCAGCACGTAAACCAACGATCCAAATTATTTTTCCATCTCCATTTACTAAAATCCAGCTGTGTTCTTTTTGTAATTGCGATTGTTTTTCATCCTTAAAGAATTTACTAACTTTTTTCATTCCTGTCATACCAAACGGCTGAAAGATATCCCCTAATTGAGCCCTGCGCAATATCATAGGAAATTTTAGTAAATTGCAATCAACGAAAATAGTGTTTTTATCTGAATCTGCAATGATTGACAAAACCTCTTCTACTTTTAATTTAACAGGAAGTTTTGAAAAATCCTTAACATTATTTATATCATATTCGTGCTTTTCTATGCTTTTATTTTTATAAATAATTATTTCATTGCGGTTTTTAAGGAGTTTAAATTTATCATTTTTTAACACTTTTCCCGAATGTGTTTGCAATATTTTTTCAATTTCTAAAACAGATGCAAATTCAAATTTTCTTAAAAAATGAGTTAAGTAATATTTGTAACCTTTGAACGAATACGCCTTTTCTAAAGAAATAATAAAATGATCATCTTTCTTTATTACACATTTTTCTTCAAAATTTTTAAGTGATTGTGATGCTAAAAACTGAGTTTCGTGCAGATGCGTTAAGGTATTTTGAAACGATTTTAAAAACTGCGTGTTTTGTTGCTTTAATATAGGAACAACTAAATGTCGTAGCTTATTTCTTAAATACTTGGTGCTGGCATTAGAAGTATCTTCTCTCCAATTAATTTGATGTTGTTTTGCATACGATAGAATTTCATCTCGTGAGAAAATCAACAAAGGTCTCACAATATTTTCGTTTTTTTCAGGGATTCCCATCAAACCATCAATCCCCGTACCTCTAGTAAAATTAATTAAAAATGTTTCTACCTGATCGTCTAAATGATGCGCTGTAGCAATAAAATGATAATCATTATCGGTACAAATTTGTTTAAACCAATTATATCGTAATTCGCGCGCAGCAATTTGAATAGATTTTTTATTAGTTTGCGCATACGTTTCCGTATCAAACGCTATTTTATAAATAGGTATGTGATTTTCTTCACAATAGTTAATTACTAAGGTTTCGTCGGCATCACTGTCTGCCCCTCGTAGTTGAAAATTACAATGTGCAACGGCAATATCTAAAGTCAATTCTTTACACAAATGCAACAACACCATACTATCTACCCCACCGCTTACTGCCAGTAGAACTTTTTTATGGAGTAACTCGGGAAAACTTTCTTGTATATGATTTTTAAAACGATTAATCAGCATGAGTTAATACTTTTTTCATTGCTTGTGCCTTCAGTAAACATTCGTTGTATTCATCTTCCGCATTGGCATTTATAGTAATAGCACTACCAACACTAAACGAAAGATAATTGTTTTTTTGGTTGTACAAAATACTGCGAATAACCACGTTGAAATCAAAATCGTTATCTGGCGTAAAATAGCCAATAGCGCCGCTGTACAAACCTCTTTTGCTTTGCTCTACTTCTTCAATGATTTTCATGGCAGATAATTTAGGAGCGCCTGTCATACTACCCATGGGAAATGTTGATTGAATAATGTTAACAGGGTTTTGATTTTCTGCAACTTCAGAAACTACTGTCGAAATCATTTGATGCACTTGTTTAAAGGTGTAAATACCAAACAATTCTTCTACTTTTACCGATGCTTTTATTGCTGTTTTAGATAAATCATTTCGAACTAAATCAACAATCATTACATTTTCTGATTGTTCTTTAGGGTTTTCTCGCAACTGTTTTTTTAAGAGCAAATCTTCTTCTAAATTAGCACCTCTTTTTGAAGTTCCTTTAATAGGTTGCGATATTATTTTTGTACCTTGTTTTTTTAAATAACGTTCGGGCGATGCACATAAAACGTATTGTTGATTAAATTTTCCGAAACAAGCAAAAGGCGGTTCTGAAATGCTGTTGAGTTTCCAATATGTTTCCAACGGATCAATGGTTGCTTGATCTGCATAAAACTCCATACAATAGTTGGCTTCGTAGATATCACCTCGTTGAATATGACATTTCATTTGATCGAATCCTTTAACATATTCTTTAAAGGATACCCGATCTTGTATGTTGAGAGCAGAAAACTGTTTAAACTTGGTTTCGTTTAGAGTGCTGATCGTATGAAAGTCATCTGCTATTTCTTCTTCACATATTCCCAGATATTCAAATCGCAACGTTTCTTGCGCTAAAATAATGATTTTCTTAGGCTGAAAAAAGAATAAATCAGGAAAATTTAATCCGTCTATGTTTTGAGAATCAATAGGTTCAATGCTGTTTTTTAAATCGTAACTTAAATATCCAAACAACCAATCGTTTGTTTCTTGCTGATACGATTGCAACTCCAAAAATGCTTTTTGATCATCGGTTTGTAAGGAAGTAAAAGCATCAACTGCCAAAACTGCTTCGTACGATCCATAACGATCTTGGTAGTTATTTGAATCTAAAAAAACTACTTCACGAAATTGCTGTGCCCAATGAAGAAGTTGCTTTTTTAAGTGCGCACTGTCATTTATAGTATATGATTGGCTATGGCGTTTCATTTAAGCCTTTAATAGGGTATTTAACTTATTTTCCAGCTCTTGAAGATACGTTTCGTTAGTTATTTTTTGATTATTAGTATCAAAATTATCCGAAAAGGCAGAAAATGCGTAATATTCAAATACTTCACAACCAAAGCGAGTAACCAATTTTTGTAAGGTTTCATTGGCACCTAAACCCCCACGCTTTCCATTTGATGTACTTAAAATAAAAACTTTTTTATCAGCTAAAAATTTAAGTTGAATTCGAGAAAGCCAATCAAAAATATTCTTAAAAAAAGCCGAAACAGTACCGTTGTGCTCGTTGGTAGCTATAAAGATATGTTGGTGAGTAGCTAATTTTTCTAATAAAAACAAAATACCTTCTGGCGATTTTATTTCGCGTTCTAAATCTTCACTAAACATAGGGATGTTTAATGATTTTAAATCAATAAATTCATTTTTTAGATCCAACTCTTTTAAAACAGCTTTTGTTAATTGCTCGTTTATCGATGTTGATGAATTGCTTCCTACTATAACTAACATATTTTTAATTGTATTTATTGACTTTAGTTATCTTCATTCCAATCGTGATTGTTTGAATAATTTTTCCAACGATCTATTGCTTGAACCATATCTTGCGGGAGATCAGTTTCAAAACGCATAAACTCCTTTTTAATAGGGTGCATAAACCCTAAAGTTTTGGCATGCAATGCTTGTCGTGGCAATACTTTAAACGTATTTTCAACAAACTGCTTGTATTTGGTAAAGGTGGTTCCTTTTAAGATTTTTTCACCGCCATAGCGTTCATCGTTAAATAATGTATGCCCGATAGATTTCATGTGAACACGAATTTGGTGCGTTCTGCCTGTTTCTAACCTGCATGATACCAAAGTTACATAGCCCAATCGTTCTAATACTTTATAATGAGTAACCGCATATTTGGCGCCGTTGCTGTCATCTGGAAATGATGCCATTTGCATGCGATCTACCTTATGCCTACCAATATAACTTTCTATAGTACCTTCGTTTTCTTCTACATTTCCCCAAGCTAGGGCAATATACTCGCGCTCGGTGGTTTTTTCAGCAAACTGTTTTTGTAGTTCACTCATCGTCCATTCGGTTTTAGCAACAACAAGTAAACCTGTGGTGTCCTTGTCTATTCTGTGAACCAATCCGGGACGTTCTGAACTATTTAAGGGCAAATTATCAAAATGATAAGCCAAGGCATTTACCAAAGTACCTGTATAATTTCCGTGACCTGGATGTACTACCATACCTGCCGGTTTATTTATTACCAATAAATCATCATCTTCATAAACAATATCCAAAGGTATGTTTTCAGGAATGATGATGTTTTCAAAAGGAGGCTGTTCCATTAAAACTCGAACTACATCATTCGCCTTTACCTTATGGTTTGATTTAACTGGCACGTCATTTACGAAAATATTTCCGTTTTCTGCTGCTTTCTGTATTTTGTTTCGGGTAGCATTTTCAACCAGATTCATTAAAAATTTATCTACTCTTAAAGGTGCTTGTCCTTTACCCGCTTCAAAACGATAATGCTCGTATAATTCGTCTTCTATTAGTTGATCGTTTGTCATTTTTTAAAAAATTGAATCAATTGCCGGAGCGATGTCCTCGTACATTTCACCTAAGGTATCTAAATCGGGTTTGTATCCTAACACACCATCGCCCAATACCAAATTAATTGTTGATCTTTTTAATACTTTATCACCTTCTCGTAAAATTCTACCATCTTGCTCAATTCTTAAAATCACATCTTTTGCAAAATCTGGTTCATAGGTTGTTGCGCCTTTTACCAAGCCTAATGATTCAATGATAGCCGTGGCATGGCGCAAGGTACGTCCATCTAAATTTGGTAATCGAACCGACGAATATCCTTTCGCATTTACTTTAACATATATTTTCCGACCTTGCTTTACGGCATAATTAGCTTCGGGTTCTTGCTCTACAATAGTAAGTGGCGGAAAATCGGCATTGTAGTCAATGGTATCAATAACAACAATTTCAAAGCCGTTATCGCCAATTGTATTCATGGCATCTTCAACCTTCTTTTTAGACAAATCGGGCACCCGAATTTCTTTGCCGTGATGCGTATAAGTGCTTAGAAACTCTAAGCTTCCAAAAATTAACAAGGCAGCAATAGCAATGGCACCTATTATCGAAAATATAAATTGTTTACTTTTTAAAAAAGACGTAAAACTCATGGTAATATTTATTTTAACAAAGTTATCAATTATGTAACGTGTATTTTTATAAATTTGTTTTAAAGTACACCTACACATTTACAAAAGTAAAATATAAAAATACATTATTATAATGAAAAATGTAGCAATTATTATGGGAGGATATTCTAGCGAGTATAAAATATCCCTAAAAAGCGGCGAAGTAGTTTATAATCACTTAGATACAAATAAATACAACTTATATAAAATCCATATTTTATCGGAAGGATGGTTTTACGTAAATGATCTAAACCAACGTTTTCCTATCGATAAAAATGATTTTTCCATAACAGTAGATTCAAATAAAATTACATTTGATGTTGTTTTTAATGCTATTCACGGTACACCTGGAGAAGACGGACTAATTCAGGCATACCTTAAGCTGATAAATATTCCGCAAACTTCGTGTAATTACTATCAAGCTGCTTTAACTTTTAACAAGCGTGATATGCTGTCGGTTCTGAAACCTTACGGTATTAAAACAGCTATTTCGTACTATCTTAATCAGGGAGATGCGATTTTGGAAGATCAGATTATTCAGCGTGTGGGATTGCCCTGCTTTGTTAAGCCAAATAAATCGGGGTCTAGTTTTGGAATTTCCATGGTTAAAGAAACAGCTCAATTGACCGCCGCCATTGAAAAAGCGTATGCTGAAGATGATGAGATTATTATTGAAAGTTTTTTGAAAGGAATCGAAGTTTCAGTAGGTGTGATTAAATATAAAGGAGAGACTAAAGTGTTGCCTATTACTGAAATTGTTTCTGAAAATGATTTTTTTGATTACGAAGCAAAGTATGAAGGGAAATCGAGTGAAATTACACCTGCACGTATTTCTGAAGAAGAAAAAGACCGAGTGGAAGATGTAGCCAAACGAATTTATACTATTTTAAAGATGGACGGGTTTTCTCGCTCAGAATTTATCTTAGTTAACGGTGAACCTTTTTTATTGGAAATGAATACTGTTCCAGGTTTAACAGCCGAAAGTATTTTACCACAACAAGCCCGTGAAGCTGGTATTTCTTTATACGATTTATTTGATAATGCCATTGAATTGGCTTTAAATAGAAACAATTATTAAAATGAAAAAAGCGGTTTTCCCCGGATCATTCGATCCTATAACCAATGGTCATGTAGACGTTATTACCCGTGCATTACCCTTGTTTGATGAAATAATTATTGCCATTGGTACCAATGCCGATAAAAAATATATGTTTTCGCTAGAAGAAAGAATTGGATTTATTAAAGAAACCTTTGCTGATGAACCAAAGATAAAAGTAGCTAACTACAAAGGACTAACCATAGATTTTTGTAAAGAACAAAAAGCTGATTTTTTACTAAGAGGTTTGCGAAATCCTGCTGATTTTGAATTTGAAAAGGCTATTGCACATGCCAACCGATTGGTTTCGGGTATTGAAACGGTTTTTCTACTCACAGCCGTAGACACCTCGTTTATCAGTTCAAGCATTGTTCGCGATTTTATTAGAAACAACGG
>JAHAYQ010000166.1 GCA_018384465.1 Myroides sp.
ATACAGATAAAAGGTGATTTTAAAAATTATAAAAGCGATTTTATGTTAGAGTTAAATGGTGATACAACCTATTATCTTAATTTAAATACTGATATAAAAACTCTTTCAAAAGAAAACGATTACAGAAGCGTTGCTTTTAATACATGGCGCAATAAACCTTTAGAACCAGAGACAGATCAACAAATAAAACAAAGAATCATTGCTAATTTAAACTACATTTCCGCTTATATGCGTGTACATTTACATGGTGAATATGATGCTATTCACACAGGCGGAATACATTCTCCTTTTTTATACGCAAAAAACGGTTTGTTTTTATTTGAATGGCAACGAGTTTCGGGTTATTGGAAATATATGTTCTACGACAATAAAGATGCAGAAAAAGCCTATAGATTTTTAAAGAAAGTTTTTAATAAAGTGGAACCACCGCGTTATATCGATAATTGGCTAGCTTATAACGAAAAATGTATTGAAATTGTTATTAATGAATTAGAAAGCGAAATAAATACAACTCTTTAAAAACACTGCCCCAAATAGTTTAAAACTTTTGGGGCAGTTTAATAAGAAAGCGTTTTTATTAATTCACTTTTTTACGGTTATCATTACTGTCGCGATCAATCAGTTTGTTGTAAGGGTCTACACCTACTTCAACTGGTTTTTCATCAACAACAATGCTTATTTTATTATTGATTTTATTAATGAGGTACTTTTTATTGTGCAACTCATTTTCGTACAAATACTTTCCTTTTTTAGTCTTTTCACCAAAAACACCTACCTCAACATAATCATTCAGTGGTAACGATTTAACTACTTTACCATCTATTTTAGCACCTAAGGTTTTACCATTTCCATCGTTAAAAAGCTGTTCGCCTTTTGGAGTACTTCGGTACTTAGACACATTAAAAGTAAGATCTACCTGGTATTTACCATTATCTAAAGCTTTTACCTCTACTTTTTCTACCTTATTATCGTATAAAGTAATGGTTTCAAACATATCATAAATTAAATACTGCAAATGTGGCGGCGTATGTGCCTTTAAATGCTCTACAAACTCGATAGAGTTAGTATAAGGCGCTTCTTGAAACTTTTTATCAGCAACAAATGCTTTTAGAACATCATTAAATTGCTTTTCGCCCATATAATCGCTCATAGTGTATAAAACCAAAGATCCTTTATTATAATGAATATATTGTTGGTTTTCATTATACATTAACGGATTCTCTTCTTTCCATTCCCATGTTCTACCTTGCAGGTAACTATCTAACGCTTCTTTTAAAAACTTACGCATTTGGAATTTTCCATATTCTTTTTCAACCACTTTTAACGAACCATATTCCGATAAAGATTCAGACAACAAGGTAGCGCCTTTAACATTGGCACCAATTACCTGATGTGCCCACCATTGATGCGCCATTTCGTGCGATACTACAGAGAACGGATAATCAACAGCATCGGGATTATCTACATCAACATCGGCAATAAAACCAATAGCTTCAGAAAACGGCATGGTGTTGGCAAACGCTTGTGCAAAAGTTCCCATGGTTCTTGGAAACTCAATAATACGAGCTTGTGAATGTTGGTATGGTCCAAAGTTTTCGTTGTAGTAAGCCAACGATTTCTTTAAAGCTTCCATCATACGATCTAAATTAAACTCATGCCCTTGGTGGTAGTAAATTTCTAAGTTGATATTGTTCCACTTTTCGCGTTTCACCTCATATCGAGCCGAATTAAAAGCATAGAAATTCAACATTTTCTGATCCATTTTGTAATGGAAATAGTTTCGACCATTTTCTTGCCATTGTTTTTGCAAATAACCCGGTGCAATAGCAATTTGATCGCCATCGGTACTTACGGTAGTTTCAAAAGTAATCCAATCGGCTTCGTTAGAAATATAGGTATTCATACGTGCTTCAGGATCATTTGGCTCAGGCATACGTTCGCGATCAGGTAAATTGTATTTTTTACGCACATCGTTATCCTGAATTTCAACTCCATCGGCATATCCAAAAGAAGGAAACATAGCATTGTTTATAAACGTACCATTTTCAATGATAGGGGAACGATCTTTTAACCACGTATTTGGTTTGTTTTCCACGATCATTTGAACTTTGATAGACTCACCAGGTAATAAAGGTTGATTTAATCGATAGATATCAAAATCCATCACCGTATCATTCAATACTAATTGATGATCGCGGTCAAAGGTGATGCCTTTCATGTTTTTGCCGTAATTTAAAAACAAGGAATCTATAACTTCATCCGATTTGTTTTGCATCACATAGTTCACCACTGCTTTGTAGTTGCGATCGGTAGGAAAAATATCCATATCAACATTTACATCAACAATGCGTGGTTGGGCATATTTTTCGAACTTTTTGTATTTCTTTTCAAAATCAACTCGTTGCTTTTCGTATTCCTGCGAGGTGTAATAAGGTTCTAACTTAGCTTCTTGATGGTATAAAGCATATCCTAAGCCAACAAAACATAACGCTATAAAAAGTAAAGGTACAGCGATAGGCATACGGAAACGTTTACCAAACAAACGCAAACGCTCTTTTGCACCAGAAAGAATACCTCTGCGCCAAAATAATAGAGTTAACGCATATAAGATACCTCCGAAAAGCAACCAATACAATTTATAATAGAAATATCCACGTACTGTTCCAAATCCGTTCATATCGGAATAACTGTATCCCATATCAGAATTAAAGTGGAAAATAGACAATTCTACTCCTAAATTGCGTAATGCCATTGATAAAAAGCCTGTGATAAGAATCAAAACAAAAAATCCAACAAAGTAATTTCGGAAAAAAGCCTGAACAAATAATGATAATAAAATAATGATAATGTAATCTATCAATTGAAATCCAAAAAAATTGGCGAAGTATTGGCCTAATTCAAATTGATAATATCCTAAATATGTTTGAATTAAAATTCCCGATAAAATTCCTACCAACAATACAACAACCACCATTTGCACCAAGGCAATAAATTTTGAAAGTAGCAACGTCCAGTTTGGAACCGGGGTAGCATCAATTAATAAATTCATTCGTGTAGTTTGTGAATTATTCAATAACACACCTGCAAACAAATAAATCAAAATTGACAAAAACAACCCAACACTTCCGCTTATTAAACCAATTACTTTCCACGTTACCGGATACGTTTTTGTACCGTACATTTCGCCCAAACTATAACTAGAAACAAGAATGAAAATGATTAAAATAATCATTAACGAGATAAAAATCCAGTTTTTAACAATGCTGGCAAACTCAAATTTAGATAATCTAAAAGCCGTTTTTAAATAGCTTGTAAATGAATAATTGTAAGAAACTTTTGGTAAGTTAATCTTGATTACGCTACCAAAATTATTTTTTATCACTCGGTTACCTTTCTTTTTTCTACTGATCGATAAAGGTGAATGAGAAAACGAAAACGAAAAGTAAGTAACTATCAAAGCTAAAATCCCTACACCAATCCATATTAAACGATTGTAAACAATAACAGAATCCATAGGAATCATCAGATTGTTTTGTTCATCAATCGTCCAGTATTTAGTCACTTCATTTAAAGCTAAATTACCAAAAGGCTCAAATAATGAAGCTACAAATTTATCATCTACATTTGTTGTTAAACTGCTGATTACCGAAGGAACAAACAACAATACAATAACGAATATAAAACCGATGTACTGATTTCTTGTCAGCGTTACCAACATAAAAATCAACGCACCAATAAAAAAGATATTAGGTATTACAAAAACCAAATAGCTTTGAAAATACGCCAATAAATTTACAGGACCTAATAAATCTGGGTTAGCAAAAGGTAACAATGTGGCTAACAGAAAGCCAATACCAATTGAAAAAGTAACGAGTACCGTAATGAAAAAACCACTTAAAAACTTACCAATTAGATATTGAAATTTATTAAACGGATAGGCATACAACAAAGTATGCGTATTGTATTTAAAATCTCGGTAAACCGTAGCGCCAATTACTACTGGAATAATAAAATTAATAAAAGTGGCAATTGCTCCCATTAAACCACTAATGGCAATAGGCGAATTTGAATGCATGTTAGAGGCGGTGGTTGCCGTAAAAGCATCAAAATAGCCTGTGGCTGCCGCCATAATTCCAAACGACAAGGCAAAGAACAAAGCAAAATAGAGGTAAAATTGCCAGTTTTTAAACCAACGTTTTGTTTCAAATTTAAAAATAGTTCCCAGCATTACATATCTCCTTTTAATGAAACAAAATATACATCTTCTAAGATAGGGTTTGCCTGAACAAAAGTTTCATCGGGCTGTGTTTCGCTAAATACTCTAATATTTAAGGTATTATCTTGATTAAAGTTAGAAGAAATAATATTGACTTTGCTGTTGAATTCATCAAATTCATCGCGGTTAATAATACGCATCCAGATTTTACCGCCTAAAAGTTCTTCACCGCTGTTAGGTGTTCCTTCAAACAATATTTTACCGCCATTTAAAATTGCTAAACTGTGACAAAGTTCGCGCACATCATCTACAATATGTGTTGAAAAAATAACGGTGTGGTTGGTACCAATTTCTCGCAAAACATTTAAGAAACGGTGACGCTCAGCTGGATCTAAACCGGCAGTAGGTTCGTCTACAATAATTAATTGCGGATTGTTTAACAACAACTGCGCAATACCAAAACGCTGTTTCATACCACCCGAATAACCACTTACGCTTTTATGACGTACATCGTATAAATTGGTAAGCTCTAACACCTCTTTAATGATTTTTTTGCGTTCGCTACCGTTGGTAATACCTTTAAGTTGTGCAAAATAATCTAACAAAGTTTCGGCTGACATATTAGGATACACGCCAAATTCTTGCGGTAAATAGCCTAAAACTTTTCTCAAACTATTTTTATCTTCTAAAATATTGATATCATTAAAAGTAATACTTCCTGAATCAGGCGATTGCAAAGTAGCAATGGTACGCATAAAAGATGATTTTCCGGCACCGTTTGGCCCCAACAAACCAAACATTCCTTTACC
>JAHAYQ010000182.1 GCA_018384465.1 Myroides sp.
TATAGGGCAACATATAAACAATTTTACGAAGAAACCGGAAAAGTAGCCAAAGCGCTGTTAGCAAATAATATAAATAATGGCGATAGGGTGGGAATTTGGGCTCCAAATTGTTATGAATGGGTGTTGTTACAATTTGCTACTACTAGAATTGGCGTAATCTTAGTGAATTTAAATCCAGCTTATCGTGCACACGAAGTAAGCTTTGCTATTAATCAATCGGAAACAAAATTAGTAGTTTCAGCATTAAACTTTAAGAAATCAGACTATAAACAAATGTTGACATTGGTTAAAGAAGATTGTCCATCGTTAGAGAAAATTGTGTATTTAAATGAAAATTGGGACAATTTTTTAAAAAAAGGTTCAAAAATAACAGATGCCTTTTTGGAACAGGAAGAACGAAAAGTTCAGTTCGACAATCCTGTGAATATTCAGTACACGTCAGGAACTACTGGATTTCCTAAGGGCGTAACCTTATCGCATCACAATATTTTAAACAATGGATATTTTATTGGCGAACGTTTAAATTATACCGAAAAAGACCGCGTTTGTATTCCCGTGCCTTTTTATCATTGTTTCGGAATGGTAATCGGAAATTTGGCATGTGTTACGCATGGTTCATGTATGGTAATTCCTAATGATGCATTTGATGCTGCGGTCACTTTGCAAGCAGTTCAAGACGAAAAATGTACTTCTTTGTATGGAGTTCCAACTATGTTTATATCCGAATTGGGTTTGCCTAATTTCAAAGAATACAATTTATCTACATTAAGAACCGGAGTGATGGCAGGATCACTTTGTCCGCCTGAAATAATGAAGCGTGTACAAAGCGAAATGAACATGAAAGAAGTAAGTATTTGCTACGGAATGACCGAAACTTCGCCTGTATCTACACAAACTAAAATTGGTGTTCCGTTTGAAAAGCAAGTCAGCACCGTGGGTACGGTTCAAGATCATTTAGAAATTAAAATTATTGATCCCGAAACAGGTAAAATTGTAAATAGGGGCGAATCAGGAGAATTGTGCACCCGCGGATATTCGGTAATGCTGAAATATTGGAACGATCCTGAAAGAACAAAACAGTCTTTAGATGAGGAAAGATGGATGCATACTGGCGATTTGGCGTCTATGGACGAAGAAGGTTATATTACAATTACGGGAAGAATAAAAGATTTAATTATTCGTGGCGGAGAAAACATATCACCAAAATGGATTGAAGATTTTTTATATACACATCCAAAAATTGTTGATGTACAAGTAATTGGTGTGCCTAGCGAGCGTTTTGGAGAAGAAGTCATGGCTTGGGTTAAATTACATCCGGGTGTAGAAGCAACTGGCGAGGAGCTGCGTGCCTTTTGCGATCAGAAAATAGCACATTACCGCATTCCTAAATATTGGAAATTTGTAGATTCTTTTCCAATGACCATTTCTGGAAAGATACGAAAAGTTGAAATGCGCGAAATATCAATTAAAGAATTAGGGTTGGATAAGTTGGTTTGATATTAACATTCAGCAGCAACACACTATAATTTTACCACTTTCTTACTACCTTTGTACAAACAATACAACTCAACAATATGAAAATAGCCATAGGAAACGATCACGCAGGTCCAGAATACAAAAAACCAATAGTTCAAATGCTTCAGGATAAGGGAATAGAAGTAGTTAATTACGGAACCGATACATTTGATTCGGTTGATTATCCCGATTTTGGACACAAAGTAGCTCAGGATGTAGAAGATAAAAAAGTAGATTTTGGAATCGTTATTTGTGGGTCGGGCAACGGTATTGCCATGAGTGCAAACAAACATCAAGGTGTGCGTTGCGCATTGTGTTGGACAAAAGAAATTGCGGTATTGGCACGCCAACATAACGATGCCAATGTGATTTCTATCCCGGCGCGTTTCACAGCTATTCCGCAAGTTTTAGAAATGGTTGATGCTTTTTTAACTACCGAATTTGAAGGCGGACGTCATGCTAACCGAGTAAATAAAATTGCTTGTAGGTAATAAGTTTGCAACCACAACTATAAACTATAATAATGATTGTTGTTATTAATGACAAGACACAATACAACGCTATAATAAGATGGGGTATTTTCATTCCTATTGTCATTTTTCTTTTTATACTTGCTGTAGATTTCGGTTCTACTTTTTTCTATTTTGGGTTGGTTATATTACTTGTGTTAATTTGGTCAGCTTGGTATATGTTTGCTACGAAACTTATTATTAAAGCGACAAATGAAGGTGTTTTGTATCAATTAAAACCTTTTCAAAAAAATGAATTGTTTATTCCATTTGGCAATATGAGTGAGATGGATTTGGAAGCCACCGATTTTCTTACCAAATTTGGCGGATGGGGGAAAAGACAAAAAGCACAAGAAGTAGCCTATGTTTTTAATGACGGAATTTTCTTGAAAATTAAAACAAATGAACGTACTTTTTATTTTTCCCTCTCAGATGATAAAAAACAAGAATGGAAAAAGTTTATTGCTGATAGAAAA
>JAHAYQ010000191.1 GCA_018384465.1 Myroides sp.
ATTATCATTGATAGTATCAGTCACGAATGGCAAGGTAAGGGCGGTTGTTTAGAAATACACGAAATGCTTGGTGGTCGATTCAATGATTGGGCTAAAGTTACTCCACGCCACAATGCTTTCTTAGATGCTATTATACAGTCTAAAAGCCATGTGATAACCACTTCACGAAGAAAAGTTGATTACAGTATAGATCAAGATTCTAATGGTAAAACAAAAGTTACCAAAGTAGGTATGAAAGAAATTACTCGTGAGGGTTATGAATATGAACTTACTGTAAATTTTGAATTCTTAAACGACAGAAACCTCGTAAATGCTTCTAAAGATCGTACAGGTCTGTTTATGGGGAAACCTGAGTTCGTTATTAATTCAGCCACAGGTAAGAAACTTTCAGAATGGTGTAAGCAAGGTAAATCATTAGATCAAATCAAACATGAGGTGTATCAGGCAACAAACGAAGATGAACTAAAACAGCTTTACAACAAGTATATTGATTTTAGAAAAGACATTTATGAAGATGTTTTAAAACGCAAATCAGAACTTGATTTTACACCTAATCAAATTATATCAGACAACATTATTAACATTTAATACAACATCATTATGGAACTATTAGCATTACCGCAGAACCCTACTATTGAAATCGTTGAAGATTCTAAAATAGTAAACCCATCAAAAACAAGATTTATAGAGGCTAACACGTTACAGGTTAGCCTCTCTCATTTAAAAGAAGATTGTATCATTCCTGTATTTGCGAAAGATAATGAAACCACCATTAGTCATTATTCGTTTATCAATACAGTACAAGAGGTTTTACATGAAATCTTAGGGAGTAATACCCAATTAAAGCTTGATATTCGTGTTTCTCACGTGATAAAAGGCAGAATTCCAAGTGCAATTGGCAAACCTGCAAAAGAGCTCTTAGAACACGAGAAAACCATCTATTATGAGCGTATGGCATTTGTGTTTGAAATACCAGAAATCTATGAAATCATAAATGGAAATAGGGTAAATCTTTGTGTTGGTGGAGTTAGAGCGTACAATCAAGAGAATTTATTCAGTAAAAAATCAATTGAAAAATTTAAAGTTTTCGTTGGGTTTCAAAATACCGTTTGTACCAACTTGTGTATTTCGACAGATGGCTTAAAAGCAGATTTACGAGTAGGATCTACTATGGAATTGAAGGAAAAAGTATATGAGCTATTTCATTCTTATGATAGACAATCTCATTTAAATACCATGAAAGCTATGCTAAATTATAGTATAACAGAAGAAGAGTTTGCGCATTTAATTGGTAAAATGAAAATGTACAATTATCAGTCAAAAGAAGTGAAAAAACAATTGTTTCCCATATCAATAACAGACACACAAATCAACTCTATTGTTAAAGATTATCACACAGATATTGACTTTATGAAATCGGAAGATGGGACAATTCATCTTTGGAATTTGTACAATCTTTTCACAGAAGCTAACAAAAGTACCTATATCGATTTGAACTTAGAACGTAATGCCAATGCTTACGAGTTTCTGCAATACCTGACTAGTTTCAAACAAAACAATGCACGCTGTTGGTATCTATACTAATAATAATAGCTTTTTGTTCAAATAAACTTACTAAATGGATGAATACAAACGATTGTTAAAGCAGATACATTTAACGTATTCCAATGAGTTGTATGTTGTGGACTATAAGGGGCATTTAGTTAGGCTACAATGCCCTTTTGTAGTTATGGCAACTGAAACTATTGGTGAGGTAAAACAAGGTTTAAAATACAATGTTTCAAGTGTGAAAATCACCGTTCGCTTAGAAACTGTTTACCAAATAGCCAACAGTTATTACCTCTATAAATCATTCGAGATTTTATAATCTCAACCTGTTATGCTGTATTTTGATGAAAAACTTTTGAGACGGTTACAGGTTTATCAAATAACCACTGAAAACGTTTATTGCTAAAATTGGAGTTCTATAGGCTCCAATTTTTTTTAAAGTCAACTTTTTTTACAAAATTCATAGGGGTGTATACTATAGATAATTTATTTTATATATTATCTGCTTTTTTATTAAATATTCAATTTTTTTAAAAAATAAGATAAAATAGTTTAATAAAAATTTGGTAGTCTCGATTATTTTCATTATCTTCGCGAAAGTTTTCACAACGATAATTCTAAAGCATTGGCTGATACGTTTCTGGGAAAGGAGTATTTATAAAAGAGGAAAACCCTCTTTAGTATATAATTAGTGTATAATGCTATATTTGCTGAAAACTCATACAGATGAAAACCTTTTATATTGATCACTTCGTGAATGAACAGTCTTTTATAGACCTACAAATAAACTTTCTAAAGCAAGATTTCTTTTATCAGATGGATCCTGAACCTATACCATTTGAAAGAAGTTTGAGAAAAGAAGATTTTTATATAAATGAACAAAAGCCATTGCCTCACAGCCAAGATCCAAACGGTACATCATACACAACTACAAAGAAATATTTTTTTGAAGAACATTTAATAGATGTAATATCCAACCTTTCTACAAACTACTTAGAAGACTTTTATGATTACATCAGAGAAGATTTGTTAGAAAGTCAAAAAGAAAGACGTAAGTTTTTAAATGATGAGAAGAAACGTGTAGCTTCAATAATTGATAATATCGACCAATTCAATTTTATTGATTTTAGATTGTTTACCGAACTAAAGGGACAATTGCTTCAACTTGAAATAGCCGTTAACTCACCTACATTATATAACGATAAGTATTTAAAAGTTGATAAACTTACCTTTAAAGGATGGAAGGAACAAGATCTGTTGTTGTTTTTTACATTTTTAAAAGAACAAAAGGTTATTAGTCCATCAGTAACGGATGGTGATTTAGGTTTGTTTTTAGAGCGTAATTTTTGTGTTGAAAAGAACGACGAAGTAACTGAACTTGATAACTTGAATAAAAGTCTAAGTTATTTTGCCTCAGGTAAAAAAGATACATACAAAGCACAAGTTCGCCTTAAACGATTGTTTGATAAATTTTAGAATGATTCCTCTGCTAAACAGAGGAATTTTTTTTTACTTCTGATAGAAAATTTTGTCTTCGCACCTTTGTCATGTGA
>JAHAYQ010000197.1 GCA_018384465.1 Myroides sp.
ATTGCGCTTCGATTTTATCAAATACAGGGTCGCCTAATCCTACAGGTACATTTTTTATTACACAAGTAACAATGCCACCTACGGTATCGCCTCTTTTCTTACTTTCTAAAATAAGTTGTTCCATACGCTCAGCTGTTGCTGCGTCGGGACAGCGTACCGCATTACTTTCTGTGAGCGACAAATCTAATGCGGTATAATTTTTAGCTACAGTTACGTTTCCTACCGCCGATACATAGGCTTGGATTTGTACAGGTTGTATGATTTGCTTTGCTATGGCACCAGCTACGACACGAGCTGCCGTTTCACGAGCAGAACTTCGACCTCCTCCCCTATAATCACGATGAAGATATTTTTGTTGATACACATAATCAGCGTGACTAGGTCTGAAAGCATTTTTTAGTAAATCATAGTCGCCTGATTTGGAGTTGGTATTTAAAATTTGAAAAGCTATGGGCGTACCTAATGTTTTTCCTTCAAATATGCCAGACAAAAACACTACCTCATCTGCTTCTTTACGTTGAGTTACTAATTTGGATTGACCAGGTTTTCTGCGTTCTAATTCTAAACGGATGGCATTGAAATCTAACGATATATTAGAAAGACAGCCATCAATAATACCGCCTATAGCCGCCCCGTGCGATTCACCAAATGTGGTTACTACAAATTTTTTTCCGAAAGAATTTCCCGACATAGCTCAAATTTTAATCAAAAATAATAAAAGCTGCCCAATATATAGAGCAGCTTTAGATTTAAAGTAAACAACAATCAAATTTTTTTGCTTTAACACAAAAACAAAATTTATAGTTTAAATGTAGTGGTTATATTTTTTTTCAGCAAGATAAATATACTTTTTAACATTATTGATTAAAAAAACTACTACTTAATTAACCAAAAGCAAGCCTAAACAGTAATAATGTTATACCAACTGCCAATCAATAGGTTGCTTTCCTTTGCTTACTAAAAAAGTATTGGCTTGTGAAAAGTGTTTGTTTCCAAACCATTTTCCTTGATTGGCACTCATTGGTGATGGATGCCCGCTAACTAAAACTAAATGTTTGGCACGGTCGATTTTTTTACCTTTTTTTAAGGCGTGGTTGCCCCAAAGCATAAAAACCAAATCACTTTTTTGTTCTGATAAAAACGAAATCACATGTTCAGTAAACTGTTCCCATCCTAATTTTTGGTGGCTACCCGCTGCTGCAGCTTTCACTGTTAATACATCGTTTAAAAGCAATACGCCTTGTTTAGCCCAATAGGTAAGATCGCCATGATTAGGATTTATAAAATCAACATCCTGCTCTAATTCTCTATAAATATTACGTAAAGAAGGTGGCAAAGCAATGCCTTTATTCACAGAAAAACTTAAACCGTGCGCTTGTCCTGCACCATGGTATGGATCCTGACCTAAAATAACTACTTTTACTTTATCTAACGGACAGTGTTTAAAAGCATTATAAATATCTTCTTTGGGCGGATATATTACCTCGGTTGCGTAGGCTTTATCAATAACTTGCTTTAATTTTAAATAGTATTCTTTGGTAGATTCGGCGGCAATAAATTCTTTCCAACTGTTCATTTAAGCTAATTTTAAGTCAAATGTACTACTTATTCTCGTAAATAATATTTTGTTCGTAAATTTGATGTTTGAAAGAAGTTATATATGAAGTCGATTGCAAAAAAAACACTGCAAGATTTAGAATTTAGTACTATATTACAACAAGTCAGCGAGTTGTGTACCACCGAAATAGGTAAGGAACTGGCTTTGCAAATAGAACCCTTTAGCAATAAAGAGATGTTATTGCACGAATTGCAACAAACGTCGGAATACGTGTCGTCATTTAGTAATCAAAATGCTATACCCAATCATTATTTTGATCCTATTACCTACGAATTGAAAATGTTGCGGATTGAAGATAGTTTTTTAGAAGCATCAAGTTTTAAAAAAATATCGACATTAGTACATACCACCAATGAATTGATCGTTTTTCTGAAAAAATTTCAGGAATATTATGATGCATTGTATCAAGCTACTACTTCAACGCAACCTAACAAGCTGATTATCCAAAAAATAGAACAAGTATTGGATAAATATGGGGAAATTAAAGATACAGCTTCGGTTGATTTAAAAACAATCCGACAAAATATTCAAATAGTTCGCGGCAAAATCAATCAAAGTTTTGGTATGGCGCTACAACAATACAATGGTGCAGGCTATTTGGATGACATCAAAGAATCTATTGTTGAAAATCGCAGGGTGCTAGCTGTTTTAGCAATGCATCGCAAAAAAGTAAAAGGCTCGGTTTTAGGCCAATCTAAAACAGGAAGTATTGTATATATTGAACCTGAAAGCACTTTTAGATTTTCAAGAGAATTAAGTCATTTAGAATTCGAAGAGCGCGAAGAAATCATGCGAATTTTACGTGTTTTAACCAATGAAATCAGACCTTTTTATGAAGATTTAATTTTGTTTCAAAATTTATTAACGCATATTGACATAGTGTCGGCTAAAGCTAAACACGCACAAAAAATTAGCGGTATACTGCCTAAAATAACCAACGAAAAAAAGCTGTACTTCCGCGAAGCATACCACCCTATTTTATTACTTAATAATCGAGCAAAAGCTAAAACTACTTACCCACAAACTATTGAATTAAGCGAGACGGAGCGAATCATCGTTATTTCAGGACCAAATGCTGGGGGAAAATCCATTACCTTAAAAACCATTGGTTTGTTGCAATTAATGTTGCAAAGCGGTATGTTAATTCCCGTTCACGAACGCAGCGAAACATTTTTGTTCGATCGTATTTTAACAGATATTGGCGATAATCAATCTATAGAAAATCACTTAAGCACATATAGTTACCGACTTAAAAACATGAATTACTTTTTGAAGAAATGTAACGAAAAAACCTTGTTTTTAATCGATGAGTTTGGTACGGGTTCTGATCCTGAATTGGGAGGTGCCTTGGCTGAAGTGTTTTTGGAAGAATTTTATGAACGAGAAGCTTTCGGAATCATCACTACTCATTACACCAATTTAAAAATGTTGGCAAACGAACTTCCATTTGCTACCAATGCAAATATGATGTTTGATGAAAAGTCGTTAGAACCTATGTATAAACTGTCTTTAGGGCAAGCAGGAAGTTCTTTTACTTTTGAAGTTGCTCAAAAAAATGGCATTCCCTACAGTTTGATCAATCGAGCTAAAAAGAAGGTTGAGAGTGATAAAGTACGATTTGATAAAACCATTGCCAACCTTCAAAAAGAGCGTTCACGTTTAGAAAAAACATCAGAGAATTTAAAAGAAGAAGAAAAACGCGCTCGGGAAGAAAGCACTAAATTATCGTCGATCAACAGTAAAATTCAAGAAAAGTTAGAACGTTATCAAGAACTCTACGATGCTAACCAACGTTTAATTTATCTGGGGCAACGCTTTGACGATCTATCTGAAAGATATTTTAACAACAAAGACAAAAAAGTATTGATTGGTGAGTTGCTAAAAACAGTGGAAATTGAAAATTCTAAACGTAAAAAAATTACTGTAAAAGAGAAAAAAATCAAAGAACAAGAAACCATCAAGTTAAAAGCAGAAGTAGATAACC
>JAHAYQ010000249.1 GCA_018384465.1 Myroides sp.
CTAACTATGGAATTAGAAGGTCAGGATTATACTCCTGAAGTATTAGCTGCTCCTAAAGCGTTGCTTATTGTAGCCTATGATTTGAATAAAGCAAAAACAAACGGACTGAAAACCATCAATGCAACGGCTGAAAAATTCCGTAATGCTGGTTATGAAGTGATTGGTTTAACAGCATCTGACAGCAACACCATTGATAAAGTAAAAAGCGAACACAATTTATACCTCGATTTTTATTTCTGTGATGCCACTACCTTGAAAACTATCGAACGAGCAAATCCAAGTTATGTTACATTAGAACACGGAGTGATTAAAGATAAAAAACACTGGAACGATGTAAAGGAGTTAAAAATAAAACAATAGGGCAAATAAGTTTTTATACTTAGCTCGTTAGGTGTACTTATTTCCATCACATAGGAACATAGGTTTTTCTTATGTTTTTTAAAGATTATGATAGACGTTTTACTTTTCGCATAGCAAACTTTGTGAAAAATAGTATTATTTTCTATCCCATCTTTACAAATTAGTTATAATTCTATGCGTCTATGTGGTTAATTTTATTTTGAATTACACCCAACGGGTTATATACTTATTAATTCTTTTGTTTATTACACATTTCAACCTTAATAGATAACATTCGCAAGAGTATGTTCAGATATTTTCTTCATAAATTAGGCTACTCGTTTTTCACGCTTTTTGGTGTGATCACAGTAGTCTTTATTCTTTTCAATATTTTGCCGGGCGATCCTGCCCGCATGATGTTGGATCAAAACGAAAATTCAGAACAATTGGCGTTGATCAAAAAAAAATATGGTTTCGATCAGCCGTTACTCAATCAATATGGATATTACCTAAACGATTTGTCGCCGGTATCGTTGCATAAAAAACAACCCGAGCATTATACGTTTTACACCACAGAAAAATACGGCGGTAAGATATTGTTTTCTACAGCTGCGTATCAAGTAGTTATTAAAACTCCTTATTTACGTGAAAGTTTTCAGAAAAACGGCAAAAAGGTAACCGATATTATTGCTCATACACTTCCAAGTACCGTAGTACTTGCTGTGCTTTCTATTGTGATTGCTCTTTTTATTGGTACTGTTTTCGGTGTACTTTCAGCTTTGTATGCCAATAGCCTATTCGATCGCATCATTGCTTTAATCAGTACTTTAGGAATGAGTATTCCTTCGTTTTTTAGCGCCATCCTTTTTGCATGGATCTTTGGATTTGTACTTCACGAGTACACACACTTAAACATGACCGGAAGCTTGTACGAAGTCGACGATTTTGGTGAAGGCACCTATCTGTCACTCAAAAATGCTGTATTACCTGCAATTGTCTTGGGCATACGTCCGTTGGGTGTAGTTATCCAATTAATGCGCAACTCCCTTTTAGAAGTCCTTAATCAAGAATACATTCGTACAGCAAAAGCAAAAGGATTATCCACGTATCACATCATTCGTAAACATGCCTTAAAAAACGCTTTAAATCCAGTGGTAACTGCTATATCGGGGTGGTTTGCCTCTATGTTGGCTGGTGCGGTTTTTGTTGAATATATTTTCGGATGGAACGGCTTGGGAAAAGAGATTGTTGATGCATTAAACAATCTCGATCTACCGGTCATCATGGGTGCTGTAATTGTTATAGCCACTACTTTTGTATTAATTACCATATTGGTAGACATCATCTATGCGTATTTAGATCCGCGTATAAAATTAAAATAATATG
Organism: Myroides sp.; assembly: GCA_018384465.1. Lineage (GTDB taxonomy): Bacteria > Bacteroidota > Bacteroidia > Flavobacteriales > Flavobacteriaceae > Flavobacterium. Next base: position 1,726 of record JAHAYQ010000249.1, read on the forward strand.
AATAAATTAATTTTAACCTTACTTACCATTTCATTGATAACTGTAGGGTGCGATACCAAAAAGGCCGACCATAAATTGGCAACAGAAATTAATGAACTGAAAGATTCTTTACATATTCAAGAAGATACAACAGCTCAACGTGAAGCCTTTAACGAAGTTACTTTGAATAAAGAGTTTGAGAACGTGGCTGGTGATAAGGTGTCTTTTGAAAACCTTATAGCAAAACATCATGGAAAACCTATTGTTATTGATGTATGGGCTTCTTGGTGCCCCGATTGCATCAAAGGTTTTCCAGCACTAAAAAAATTGCAACAACAATACCCCGAAACGGTTTATGTATTTTTATCGCTCGATAAAACCAAAGATAAATGGATAGAAGCCATCGATAAATACGAATTACAAGGAGAACATTACTACTTAAACGAAAAAATGAAAGATGAATTTGGTCAGTCTATTCAATTAGATTGGATACCACGATATATCGTTGTAGATTCGCAAGGTAAAATTGCTTTGAAAAAAGCAATTGTGGCAGACGACCCTATTTTAATTGATATATTAGATAAATTACAACCCTAATTATGAGACATAAAGTTATTGCAGGAAACTGGAAGATGCACAAAAACGCACATGAAACGTCCACTTTTCTAAACGATTTAGTAAACAATATGCCTAACGGAAAAGAAGTTGAAGTGGTGGTGGCACCGCCTTTTACTAATTTAATGCTGGCAACACAAATGTTAGAAGACACCAATATTTCGGTGGCTGCTCAAAATATGCATCAAGCTGAAGGCGGTGCTTTTACCGGTGAAATATCTGCCGATATGCTTACAAGTGTGGGCGTACAAACGGTTATTTTAGGACATTCGGAACGCAGACAGTATTTTAAGGAAACAGCCGCGTTGTTGGCTAATAAAGTTGATGCGGCTTTACGACACAACATGCGCATCATTTTTTGTGTAGGCGAAGAATTAAAAGATCGACAAAATAAGCAGTTTCAAAATGTGGTATACTACCAATTAAAAGATTCTCTTTTTCACCTACCAAAAGAAGCTTGGGAACATATACTTATTGCCTACGAACCAGTTTGGGCAATTGGTACAGGTGAAACAGCTACCCCAGAACAAGCACAAGAAATGCACCAATTTATCCGTGAACAAATTGCGCACCAATACGGCAGTTTGGCAAATAACGTAACTATTTTATATGGTGGTAGCGTAAAACCAGATAATGCACAAACTATTTTTGCACAGCCAGATGTTGACGGCGGATTGATAGGCGGGGCAGCATTAAACGTGAACGACTTTACAGCTATTATACAAGCTATTTAAGTCTTAAAAGACGATCATTTGGAGTAGTCTTTTTTGAAATGAAATAAAACAAAAAATGTATCGAGAAGTGGCCCAATTATCGATACATTTTTACCTCTTTTTAAACGTAGGTAATAATAAAATAACGTCTATGAAAAAAGTTTTAATAATTGCCTGTCTTGTAATATCCAATGGGTTGTATGCGCAAGATTTCTTAATTGGACCTACTGTTTCTTATCAATCTCAAGCAGGTAATATGCTTAAAATTGGTGGTTATTATCTACAACCTTTAGCGGGTAATGCCATTGGTATAAAGTTAGAAGCCAATGCGCAAATGGCGTATTTTAGAGAGCAGTTTTTTGTCACACCCGAAGGTAGCCTTACCTTCTACCCTACATTTAATAATTTAATAATTCCCTTTGCCGAAGCCGAAATAACTCCCTATACCCTTACCCCAAAAATAGGTTTGTCGGTAGCTACGATTGTTGAGTTTGGATTGGGTTACGGTTTTGATACAAAGGTGAAAACCGACTTAAAACCAATTAATGGGTTTACTTTTTCATTGGGAATTAATATACCACTGAATGCTTTTTAATTGCTTGTTATGAAAATAGAAACTACTATAAATTAACTATTTTCCTCTAACTTGGTATTAATTTCGTCTTCGGTTTTGGCGTATTTAACCTCTTCTTCTTTATAAATTACTCGCATCGTATAATCGTTAGGTTGTATTGGTGTACCGTACATTTCGGAATAATTTTTAGTAAACACCGCACCAAAGTATAAGATAATTGCTGAATAATACACCCAAACTAAAATTATGAGGATGGATCCCGCGGCTCCGTATAAATCCATTTTGTCTGAATTGCCTAGATACACGCCAATTGCCCATTTACCAATCATAAATAAAATGGCGGTAAAAGCAGAACCAACTGCTGTTTCTTTCCAACCTAATTTACCGTCGGGCAGAGTTTTAAAGATGAATCCAAAAATCAGAGTGACAATTAAAGCAACTACACCGGTATTGATCCATGAAGCCCATGCTACGGTATCGCCAGGGAGTACATTGTGCAGTTGATCGTACAAATATTCGATAACCGAATTTACCACTAAACTTACTAATAATATAAACCCTAAGGCGCCAATCATTGAAAAAGACAATAAACGATTGATTATAAAACGAATAATACCTTTTTTAGGTTTGGGTTTTAACTCCCAGATGTAGTTGATAGAACTTTGAATTTCAGCAAAAATACCAGAAGCGGAAAATAACAAAGCAACAAATCCAATGATGGTAGCCAAACTCATTTGATCAGATAGCTTAATGTTTTTAATAGCTTCTTGTATCTGTAAGGCAGCCCGATCACCAACTAAGCTCTGAATTTGTTCGAAAAATTCACCGCGCACAGCTTCTTCTCCGAAAAAATATCCAGCTAAAGAAATGATAAGAATAGCTAATGGAGGAATGGAAAATATGGTAAAATAAGACAGTGAAGCACTGAATTTTACACAATTATCGTCTAAAAACTCATTTACAGATACTTTAAAGAGATTAAATATTCCCTTAAATTTTTCTTTTACCATGGTGTTTCTTTCTTAGCAATTTATACGAATTTAATCAAATTGTTCATAAAAAAGAAACGAACAATACTATAAAAATGACTTCTTATTTTTGGTAATGATAAAAAATACCTTTATCCCACAAGGTAAATAAACACGCTTTTAATCCCGCTGATTTTAATGCGCTATTAGCCCAAGTATTGCAAGTATAAAACAAATTGTATTTGCCTTTTGCCTCATAAAAAACATCGTTCAATCCGTAATTTTGATCAGTATCAATCAATATTAACTGCTGATCATCACTATCAAACCTGTTTAATATATAAGCACATAATTGTTGGTATTGCTCGTGATTAAGTTTAATTTCAACACAATCTTCTCGCGGAATCATCTTGTCGTAGTAGGTTACATGCATGGCAGATTTGCTTAAACCAAATGCCGCATTAAATGCTACCGAGGGTTTCAAATCTTTCCATTCGGGAGTTTGCAGGTAAAAACCTTTATCGCCCCAACCAAAGGCGACCCATTGTGCCGAAGTGCGACCACCAGGTGTTAAAGCAGGATTGAGATGCATACGCCAATCGTACACCTCATTAATATAAGGCACCACAATATCGGTATGTACGCCGTTGGTTAGAATATAAATTGATAAATTTTGATGAGTGTATTTTGACTGATCTTTATTCACAGGAACGTATGCTACTGCTGTTGCAAAAAGTACGTATATGAATAGTACACCAATTAATATAAAAAAGTAGCCGGCGATTTTCTTTAATATTTTCAACAATTCTTAATTTTCTAATTGAATCGAAGATACAAAAAAATGACTATGTTTTAAATTCGTGATAAATATTCTTGTTTTACTTTAACGAAATTTTTGTTTGTTTCGATGAGCTGGTCGATAAAATGTTTTTTTACAACATCATAATCATCGTAAGTTAAATGTTTTGCCCAAGCATCACTTTCTTGAATTTCATGGATTTTTTTTAAAACTTTTGCTGTCTCTGAGGCAGACCGATAAGCAACATTAACTTGACTACTGTTTTTTTTATGGTTGTATGAATAATTATTTTCACTTACTTTTTCAATAAAATACAATGGTAAACCTTCTTCATTGTTATAAAATTGTTGCCACATACAAAATCCCCAATAATTGGTTTGTTGTTTGTGATCGATGTTTTCCAATCGCCAACGGCAATTTCCTACTCTGCCCCAATGATTTGAATATCTGTAAACACCATTATTCGTAAAAAAATACTGACTACCGTGCTTACTGATATAGTGAGGTTTTATAAAACCAACTGGCTGTTCCGTTTTTTTAAAAACAGCAAAAGTATTTTTATGAAAATTGAAACGCGTATACATTTTTAGATTGAATTTGGGGAATGAGGAAATTGTGTAGATAAAATTAAACTTGATAGTACCACCAGATAATACAAAATAAGATTAACAAGCAAATACGTAATTTCTTTCCAATTAACTTTGTTTCTATTAATAGATTTTACTGCTTGGACAATGAGCATGATAACTGAAATAAAAACAGTTAGTACCGAAATAATAAAAACAAATTCAACTATTTCTTTATAAAATTTAAAAGAGGCATTAAAGTTTAAAAACAAAGCATTTTGAATCGTAAACAAAACAATAAACACATACAAAAACAGTTGATATTTATATATTTTTATGATATTCATTTTATTTTAGCTTTATATTTCAAAGTATCTTTTGTAATTATTATAGAATCGAAATACTGTTTATGTTCAAATTCTTTTAAAAAGTCATCTGCATAATTTTTAAAATCATTAATTTCGATAGATCGTTGAACTGATGAAAATCCATGGTATAATTCAAAGTTTTTAAGCTGTTTTACAGTACCGTTTCGTACATCAATAAAATACCATAAACTATCGGCTCTTTTATTTTCAGCCAAAAATATCTTCAATTTATGTTTTTCGTTAAGTTTTTTTATTAACAGCTCTGTTTTTTCACTTGGTTGATAAGAAGGTGCTTTACGCAATCCCCATACAAAAGGATGAAGATAAAAAAGCATAGGTAAAAGAATAGCGATAATATATAGTGCTGTTAGAGTTTTTTTCATTAGAAATCTATTACTAAAATTTAATTCGATAATCAATTCCTAGAACATGTTCATAATCAAAACCATT
>JAHAYQ010000210.1 GCA_018384465.1 Myroides sp.
CTACCTTGTTTCACGAATTTGGCCACGCATTGCACGGCATGTTAGCAAACACCACGTACCCGTCATTATCAGGAACATCGGTTTATTGGGATTTTGTAGAACTTCCAAGTCAGATTATGGAAAACTGGGTGTACGAACCTGAAACATTGGCATTGTTTGCCAAACATTACCAAACTGGTGAAACCATTCCACAAAAATACATTGATAAAATAAAAGAAAGTGCCAACTTTTTAGAAGGAATGGCAACTTTACGTCAATTGAGTTTTGGTTTGTTAGATATGGCGTGGCATACTAAAAACCCTAACGATATAAATAGTTTAAAAGATTTTGAAAACCAAGAATTCCAATCTACTCAATTATATCCTGATGTGGCAGAAAATGCTATGAGTACTGCTTTTTCGCATATTTTTGCAGGCGGCTATTCATCTGGCTATTATTCGTATAAATGGGCAGAAGTATTAGACGCCGATGCTTTTGACTATTTTAAACAACACGGTATTTTTAATAAGGAAATTGCAACCAAGTTCAAAGATTTTGTTTTATCGCAAGGTGGGACAGATCATCCAATGACCTTGTATAAAAAATTCCGCGGACAAGAACCATCGCCAAATGCACTGCTAAAACGTGCAGGATTGATATAAAGCTAAAATGGGAAATTCGTTTTTTGAATTTCCCATTTTATTTATCTACTATCCAATAAATCTGTTTCTAAATTTGTCTACACTTTTATTCCATTCAGGCACCCAACCCAATCGATACAATAGGCTGCTTAAAACCAATACATATAATCCGCAACGGATTACAAAATCAAATCCTTCCACCATCCTTACAGGCAACCAATAAAAAAACAAGAGTAACGCAAGGCTTACTACAACGGTTTTAAGATAGCTACGATTGAAAGGTAGTATGTTGAATTGTTTATAAATAAACCACAATTTAGCCATATTAAATATACTCATAGCAAAAAGCGAAGCCCAAGCCACACCAATGATGCCATAATTTGTTTGCTTTAAAATATAATAATTCAACCCAATGTTTAAAACGGCTAATAATATAATAGCCGTTAAATTAAACCGATAATGTTTGGAATAGGCTATAATTTCGGTATTGAAACCCATTGCCATATTCAATACCACATTGCCTCCTAATATATACAAAACAGGAAGTATGGGTATTAATTTATTAGCCGTAGGTAACAATTCAAACAAATCGTGCATACCTAAAAGCACACAGCCATATAGAATAATTCCGATGAAAAACAGATTTTTGGCAACTTCAATATATTTTATCTGTAAAAGGCTGAGGTCATCATTTTTAAGTGATTTAGATATCAACGGACTGTACAATGCGAATACACCTGTAGCAGGAATCATTAACGCGTTGGCAAGATTTACTCCAATACTGAAATCTCCGTTTGCTTGATTAGAAATAAACTGAGGTATCATTAATGAATCAATTCTAAAAGCAAAAAATGAACCTAAACTGGCACAAAAAGCATACAAACTATATTGATAGTATGCTTTTCGAGGAATTTCCTGAAACAAGTCAGTAAAATTGGTGCTTAATACTGGTTTAAAATAGCGAAACAAATACATAACAATACCCAACAGCACCAATACAAATGCCACTGCATACAGGGTTAATCCTTGTTTGGTATCTAATCCTGTTTTTAAAATCAACAGAAAAACAAAAGGCAATGCTAATTTGGGCATTACTTTTTCATAAAAAGTGGGTACCGCAAGTTTTTGTAGGTTAGTAGCTTGCCTTTTAAACACATCTACATACGCCAAACAAACAGCTATGACAAAGCCGTAACTAAAATATTCTTTGTTTTTTAATACATCTATTTGATAGATAGCATATATACCAACACAACAAAAAAGGATCATTGCAAAAACAGAAAACAAACTATAGGTAAATAATTTACGCTGTAGATACGTATTTAGCTTGGGCTGAAAGTTTAATAAAGCGGTAGAAGCTCCTAAGACCAAAACAGGATACAGCACTTGTGCAAATCCGTCAACAAAACGAAATACACCTAATAATTCCGTATCTTGCGGATAGATAAATAAGGTAGATACCGTGCCAATGAGCACGCCTATATAATTAATCAGCGTAAACCACAATGCCTGTTTGCTTGAAAAACGGGTATCCATTAGATGCATATTTTTACAAATATAATCGTTAATCTTTACATAGATTTTAATTACTTTTGATTATCTTAATTTTAGAAGAAAGCTACCGCAAGTAAAATGGCAAGTATGTACGAAAAAACATATCCTAAAGAACGCTTTAAAATCACGTTAGATTTTATAAAGAAGCACCTTAGTACAGATGAACAAATTCTGGATTTGGGTGTTGAAAACCCGCTTTCTTCTTTAATGAAACAATCGGGTTTTAAAGTAATAAATACATCGGGTGAAGATTTAGACGACGATCAAACTGCTTTACAAAAAAATAATTATGAGGTGCTCACAGCTTTTGAAATTTTTGAACACCTTCTAAATCCGTACACTGTGTTAAAGAACTGTAAAGCTAATAAAATTGTTATTTCGGTTCCGTTAAAACTTTGGTTTGCTCCCGCTTATCAAAGTAAAACAGATAGCAGAGACAGGCATTTTCACGAATTTGAAGAATGGCAGTTAGATTGGTTGATTGAAAAATGTGGATATAAAATTATCGATCGAAAAAAATGGGCGCATAAAGTTGGCAAATGGGGCTTTAGACCTTTTTTACGACGTTTTACACCACGCTATTATTTAATTATAGCCGAAAAAATATGAAAGTATACTGTGTGATACCCACTTACAACGAAGAACAATTTATAGCTCAAACCTTAACTTCGTTGATCAATCAAACAGTGATACCCAACAAAATTGTTGTGGTAAACGATAATTCTACAGACAAAACGGCGACTATTGTTGCAGATTTCGTAAACAAATATTCTAACATTACACAGATTCTCAACAAATCTGAGAACAAACACTTGCCAGGAAGTAAAGTAATCAAGGCATTTTATAAAGGTTTTGAAACGTTAGACTATTCTTATGATATTATTGTAAAATTAGATGCTGATTTGATACTCCCAAACAATTATTTTGAACGGATTATAGAAATGTTTCATAAGGATCTACAGATTGGAATGGTGGGAGGTTTTGCATATATCGAAAAAAATGGCGAGTGGATTTTAGAAAACTTAACCGATAAAGATCATATTCGTGGAGCTTTTAAAGCTTATCGCAAAGAATGTTTTTCACAGATAGGCGGATTAAAACCTGCTATGGGCTGGGATACTGTTGATGAATTG
>JAHAYQ010000221.1 GCA_018384465.1 Myroides sp.
AGTATCAACCTTCATTTTTCTAAATTCTAAAAGTAATGAAACAGTTAAAAGAGAAAGTGTAGTAAATAGTGTATCAATCAATAATAATATTTCGGAAGGAATAGAAAATGTAGACCAAAGTGGTGGTGGCAACGGCAACGGATCAGGAAGTGGAAACAGCGGTAATAACGGAACAGTATTAATACCTATTAAACCACCAAAACCACCAGTAATTATTAACTAAAGCTATTGCTTAACTAAATAAAAGTAATAATTTAGGGTATTTTAATTTCTTTAACAGATTAATGAAATTTTACTACTTTATTTTATTACTTTTTTCTTTGTTATGTTTTTCTTGTGAAAAGGATTTCACTACTAATCATGCAAGTAATTATCCTCATAAAACAATAGATTCACTTTATAATTTATCGTTTTCAGACAATCTTTCTTTAGCTGATAAAATTCAGGTGACAAATCAAGGGATGCATCTTGCGGAAAAATACGCTATTGATTCGTTGTATTTAAAAGGTGTCAGTAACAAAGCCTATCATTATATGGATTTATTTCCAGATAGTTCTGACTATCATATTAACCAGCTTATTTCAACTTCTAAAAAGCAAAATAATAAAAAATATCTTGGTTATTCTTATTCGTTAAAAGGAAACTCTCTTTATAATAACACGCAGTACGATAGTGCATATTATTATTTTAAAAATGCTAATGTAGTGTATTATGAAAATAAAGACAGTTTATCTTTAGCGTACAACCAGCTTATGATGGCGCGTATTCATTATTTTTATAACGATTATAATGCTAGTGAAGAATTAGTAGTACAGGCAATTGAATATATACAAACAAAAAACATTTCGTATTTAACAGAAGCTTACAACCTACTTGGTAATATTTATTTAAACTCGCAAAGGCAAGATCAGACAACTATATATTATCGCAAAGCATTAAAGCTTACTAAACAACCATCAATTGAAGAGTTGTTTTTAAAAAATAATCTTGCATCTTTATTAATTGTTTCCGGGGAATATGAAAAAGGAATAGCTGAATTGCACTATGTTCTAAAATCTAATTTAGTGAATACAGATATTACTTTACAATCAACTGCTTTATTAAATTTAGGATATGCTTTATTTAAACAAAACAACAATGATGGTCTTTCAGAAATGTTAGCATCTTTAAAAATAAGAGAAGAAGCGAATATGGAGTTATCATCAATTGAAAATTACATAAAAATAGCAGAATACTATAAGTTTAAAGATCAATCAACAGCTATAAATTATCTAAAAAAAGCACTGATATTAGCAACTGAACACAAAAGTATTGACAATAAAATTTTGGCTTTAAAAAAGTTAATTCCTTTAACTAAAAATAACAATACCAATTATTCTGAAGAATATATTCGCTTAAACGATAGTATTACCAACGTTCGAAATCAGGCAAAAAATCAGTTTGCTAAAATACGGTTCGATTATTCAAAAGAATTAGAACAAAATCAGCTGCTAAAGTCAAGAGAAGTTGAGCATCAGTTAACCATTCAAAAGCAAAAAAATAACCAACTTATATTATGCAGCATTATAGCTTTTGTTACCATATTGTTTTATTTTATTTATTACTACCTACGTAACAGACACACAAAAGAAAAAATCGAAGAAAACTATAAAACCGAGCAGCGTATTGCAACACGCATTCACGATGAACTGGCGAACGATGTGTATCACACCATATCGTATGCCGAAAATACCGATTTATCTGATTCACAAAACAAAGTAAAATTATTAGATCATCTGGAAGATGTTTACAACCGTACGCGTAATATTTCTAAAGAAAACAGCTTTATTCCTACAGGATCTGAATATGTAAGTTATTTAAAAAACATGTTGTTGGAATTTCAGAACAGCAATGTAAAAATTATTACAGCAGGTATCGATGATCTTTCTTGGGATAGTTTAAATAAGATCAAAAAAGTGGTTTTATACAGAATTATTCAAGAATTATTAGTGAATATGAAAAAACACAGCAAGGCAGATTTAGTAGTCATAAAATTCTCAAAATCTAACAAATACGGTGAAATTCAATATACAGACAACGGAGTTGGATTTAATAAAAATGAAAAAAATATTAAAAATGGACTTCAAAATGTGGAAACCCGTATAAAAACCATAAATGGAACTATTACTTTTGACCCGAAAGTAAAAAAAGGCGTGAAAGCGGTGTTGCGTTTTCCTTTATAAAAAGAACAAAATGTTTAAAAAAGTTTTAATAGCAGAAGATATCGATACCATAAGTTTTGGCATAGTCAAGGCTTTAGCAGAATATACGGCTATGGAAATTAGCCATGCCAAATATTGTGACGATGCGTTATTAAAAATTAAAAAAGCGTTACAACAAAACAATCCTTATGATTTGTTGATTTCAGACCTTTCGTTTAAAGCAGATCATACCAAAACCATTTTACATTCGGGCGAAGAGTTGGTAGAGGCTGTTAAAAAAGTACAGCCCCAAATTCATATCATCGTATATTCTATAGAAGATCGTATGGCAAAAATTAAAACTATGTTCGATAACAATTTAATAAATGCCTATGTTTCTAAAGGACGTAACAGCACACAGGAATTAAAAAAAGCTATTGAAAATGTATATGAAAAGAGCGGAAAATATGTTCCGGAATCGTTACAAAGTTTGTTTCGCGAAGCTTCTATATTTGAAATTGAAGCACAGGATATAGAGCTGTTAAACCTTTTAGCAAAAGGATGTTCACAAGAGGAAATCAGCGTGCACTTTCGCAGCAAAAATTATTCATCGGCAAGCATAAGCAGTGTTGAAAAACGAATAAATAAACTAAAAATTCATTTTAATTCACGAAACATTACACACCTTATCAGTCAAACCAAAGATATTGGATTGATATAAAAAATCCCTTTTAAAATAGTAGATTGAAACACTTTTGTTGTTATTTTCTTAAAATTGTTTGTTTTAAGGAAATGTTAAAAATCCGGCTTTTTAGTCGGATTTTTTTTGTTGTTGATGTGGAAAAACGTAAGGAATTGGTTTTTGTTAAGAGTAAATTTGTAAATAATGTTCATTTTTGTATTTTAAATCAACCCACATGAAACAACTTTATTTACTCTTTTTATTTCTATCATTAACCTTTTGCAGTTCAAATAAAAATGATATTTCTAATGTTTCTGAACAGTCCCAAGAATGGTATCCGGTTACAAAAGTGATCGATGGTGATACCTTTTGGGTAGATAACGGAACACCGAAAGGAATCAAGATTCGATTGACAGGTATCGACGCTCCTGAATCTCAAAAGCGTTGGAAAAGAGAAGAAGGTTACTATGGTAAAGAATCTAAAGCGTATTTAACCCAATTGTTGAAAGATAAAAAAGTACGTTTAGAAACAGACATCGATTCTTTAGATAGGTACGGTAGAACATTGGCTTACGTATATTTAGAAAACGATACTTTTGTAAATGCGATTCTGGTAAAGGAAGGATACGCAGTAATTATGACGGTGCCGCCAAATGTAAGATATGTCGATCTTTTTTATAAGCTACAAATTCAAGCACGTGAAAATAATCATGGATTATGGAAGAAATAATCAAAAAAAATCTAAATGATATAATAAAAAAAAACCGTCTCAAGTTTTAATATTGAGACGGCTTCTTTAGTTTATAAATTAGGTATTCTTAAAACCTGACCCGGATAAATTTTGTCAGGATGGTTCAACATGGGCTTATTTGCTTCAAAAATAGTGTTGTATTTATTGGCATCGCCATAAAATTGTTTAGAAATTTTAGACAAGGTATCGCCACTAACCACCGTATAAAATTGTGCTTGCGCAGCGGGTGTAGCAACCGTCATTAAATTATCAACTTGGTCAACCCCTTCTACGTTTCCAATAGCTAAAACAATTTTTTCAGCGTCTTCCTGCGCCGCTACTTCACCTTCAACCTTAACATCATCATCAGTAACCGATAATTTTAAGCGGTTGTACGGTAAGCCTAATTGTTTTACATAGTCTAATAAAGCTTGTGCCTGTACTTCTTTTTTCTGTTCTGCAGGAGCTTCTGCTTCTTTGTTGCCAAAAATTTTGGCTCCTTTGTCTTTAATAAATGAAAATAATCCCATAGCTAAAATTTTTATTTTTATTAAAAATAGTAAAAAAAAATGAAAACTAAGGTTTCCTATTCATTATAAATTTCATTATCGTAAAAAATAATTATCTTCGCAGGTAGATAAAAATCAACAAATAATGAAAAAATTAAGCTTATTTCTTTCTTTGTTTTTACTTGCTACACCTTTAGGGATGTTTGCAAACGAAGGAATGTGGTTTTTAATGTTTTTAGAACGTTTAAATCACCGCGATATGCAGAAAATGGGGTTGCAATTAACTCCGGATGAAATTTACAGCATCAACAACCACTCGTTAAAAGACGCTATTGTACAATTTAATAACGGTTGTACGGCAGAAATCATTTCAGATCAAGGATTGGTTTTAACGAACCACCACTGCGGGTACGATAAAATTGCTGAATTGTCTACACCGCAAGACGATATTTTAACTAATGGTTTTTGGGCTCAGTCTAAAGCAGAAGAGCGCAAACCAAAAAGTTTATCGGTTCGTTTCTTTGTGCGTATGGACGATGTTACCAAGCGTATCTTAAAATTAGTTGATGATCAAATGAGCGAAGCAGAACGCGAAAAAATCATCAATCAAGAAATAGCTAAAATTGAAAAAGAAAACAACGAAGGGGGCAAGTATATCGTTTCTGTTCGTTCGTTCTTTCAAGGAAATGAATATTACTATTTCGTGTATCAAGATTATACCGATGTTCGTTTAGTTGGAACACCTCCTAACAGCATAGGTAAATTTGGTGGTGATACCGATAACTGGGAATGGCCACGCCATACCGGAGATTTTGCTTTGTTTAGAGTGTATGCTGATGC
>JAHAYQ010000222.1 GCA_018384465.1 Myroides sp.
AATAAAGATAAAATTAATAGAAGTTTCATGTCCATGTCGCATGTGAAAATTAAGTCACATTCAAAAGATGCTATTATTCGATTTGAAAAGAAAATTCATCAAATACCTGAAGTTTTAGAATGCTTCCATGTAAGTGGAGAATATGACTACATCTTAAAGATTGGAGTTGAAGATATGGAAGCATACCGCGAATTTATGCTTTCAAAACTCACTACAATGGAAGAAGTTCAAAGCACACATAGTATGTTTGTAATTAAAGAGGTTAAAAATTTAAAAACCTATCAAATCTTAAAAACCTAACTTATTACTCCAAGGGTGGTATTTTTCTACTTCTTTTTTTAATTTTTGTTTGTCCAAATGAAGATACACTTCAGTAGTAGTAATAGATTCGTGCCCTAACATCATTTGAATGGAACGAAGATCAGCACCATTTTCTAATAAATGGGTAGCAAATGAATGTCGTAAGGTGTGTGGACTGATCTTTTTTTGAATTCCAGCTAAGCCTGCCAATTGTTTAATAATAGTAAAAACCATAGCGCGCGTAAGTTGCCCTCCTCTTCTATTTAGAAAAAGAATGTCTTCTGCTTCGCTTTTTATTTTTAAAGATGATCTAACTTCCTCAAAATAAAACTGAATTTTATCAATTGCCGACGGTGCAATAGGTACAAAACGTTGTTTAGATCCTTTACCTGTTACCTTAATAAACCCCTCGTTGAAAAACAAATCAGAAACTTGCAATGAAATCAATTCTGAAACTCGTAATCCACACGAATACAATGTTTCTACCATTGCTTGATTACGAACACCTTCATTTGTATTTAAATCATTCATCATCAACAACGAGTCAATTTCGCTAACACTTAAAACAGTAGGTAATTTTCTTGATTGTTTAGGCAACTCAATAAATGTTACCGGATTATTTTCGATGGTATTCTGAAGGATTAAAAAATTGTAGAAATGATTAAGCCCTGATAAAATACGAGCCTGAGTTGCTGCCGATAAATAGTCGGAAACAAAGTATATAAAGCCCCTAACATCATTTTCTTGAACTTTTCTAAGATCAAAATCGCTGCCTAAAAACTGTTGAAATTTATCTAAATCAAACAAATAGCTTACGATGGTATTTTCTGCTACACCACGTTCTAATTTTAAATAATATTTAAATTGCTCTATATAATTACTCATAAAAAAACCACCGTTAAAAACGGTGGTTTAAAATTACTATATTCTATGATACTAATCAAATTTGTAACCTAATCCTACTTGAATTACGTTACTTTTTTGTGCACTGTTATTATTATTTTTAACAATATCAGACAGTCCTAAATTATAACGTCCATTAACAAATAGCCCCATTGGTAAATCATAAGCAACACCAAACCCTAAACCAAAAGTGGTAGAGCTAAGATTATTTTTCACATCGTTTGTAAGTTCTGTACTTGCATTTGAAAGTTTATCTTCTGCTTTAACTAAGAAACCAACTTGTGGACCTGCTTCAACTGAAAAACCATCAACTATATAATATTTAGCCAAAATCGGTATATTAATGTAATCGTAATTTAATTTCGCTTCAACATTACCTACTATAGGATAACTTCCTGTAAACTTTGCTCCTTCTGCAGAATACAAAAGCTCTGGCTGTATAGAAAACTTTTCGTTAAATTTAATTTCGGCTACCGCACCTACGTGAAAACCTGTTTTGATTTCAGAGTTATCCAAACCAGAAATATTAGCAAAATTAACACCCGCTTTGGGTCCAAATTTCACTTGTTGCTGCGCTAGAACATCGTTTGACGAAAAAGCTGCAAGCAAAACTGCTGATAAAATCACTTTTCTCATAATAACTATTTTTAAATTTAAATAATTATTACAAAAACCGTGCCAATTTAAAATTTATAACCTACAGAAATCTGCACAGAGGTATTGGTCATTGGTGCAAATTTAAAATTGTCATTCATATAATTCAATTCTTTCAATAAATCATCCGTTGCCCCTGGAATGGTAAAGCGCTGATAGTCATTATCTATTTTATATATGTCTTGTAAACCCATATAATAGCGAAGGTTAAAATAAAGTCCGCTGTCTAAATAATAAGAAAAACCTGCTGTTACTCCATAATCAATTTTTTCGTAATAATTATCGGGATCAGTACTTCTATAACCTGCTTCAAACAAAGCTTTATCAAGCTGAGAATAAGAAGCAATATATTTAGGATCGGTTAAATACAAATACTCTCGAGCTGTGTTGTATTTATTTGCATCAAATTGACCAGTTGCATGTAACATGTAGCCAACCTGACCTCCTAATTCTATAGAAAAATTTTTACTTGTATAATATTTAAAGGTTATTGGAAGATAAAGGTAATGCATAGTAACATCTTCTAACTTTAAAGTTTCAGTAACCTCGTCCGTTTGAATATCAATTTGATCGTATTCTGCTCCTTTGTATCCTTGAACGGCATATTGTAATTCAGCTTGAACAGCAAATTTCTTATAAAATGATAAAGGAATCTCAACCGTTCCCGCAATTTGTAAACCTGGCTTAAATTCTTGAGTATTTCCTCCTGTTAAACGAGACATATTAACTCCTCCTTTAATACCAGTTTCAATTACGTTTCTATGATTGCGTTGTGCAAAACTATTAGTCGTTAACAACCCTATAAAAGCGATTGACAGTAATATTTTCTTCATTAGTTCAGCTTTAAAAATATTTTAAGCCTTAAAGATATAAAAAAAGCCTTTCAAAAATGAAAGGCTCTTAAAATTTTATTAAATTTCTTTAAAAAAATTACAATTTAAAGGTTAAACCGAAAGTTGCAGTATCAAAAAAGTTATTAAAGCTATTGATATTTGCGTGGAAATTATTCACTGGCTCTGCTCCTTCTGCTTTAGATTTAACAGTATTGAAGCCAATTAAATCACTTAAAGCAAAATTAATTGCTATTTTTGGAGTTACAAAATAGTTAAATCCTGAAGTTGCATTAACACCAAATGCGTTTGTTTTAGGTAATTCTACAGTTGTAGTTACATCGTTTACAACAAAAGTTCTTTCACTTGAATACGTATTTAAACCTATACCTAACTCTGCATATGGTTGAAATCTATTCATATCGGCAATATAATAACGACCAAATATTTCAAAACCTACATTACTTCCTTTTTCCGTAAATCTATTTGCGTTTGTAGATGAATAGTTTTCTTGTTTTTCAGTACCAATATTTAAACCTAACCCCACAGCAAATTTATCTGTTACAAAATAACCTGCTTTAGGTGAAAAGTTAAATTCAGATGTTTTTAATGTTAGCCCTTTGTCGTCTTCTGTGTTTGCTCTTAAACTACCCTCTAATAAAACATCCCCTTCACCAAATCCAAAGGTTCCTTCTTGTGCATGTGCCGCAACTCCCGTTACTAACACAGCTGCTGATAATAAAATCTTTTTCATTTCTATACTTAATTTTTATAGTACAAAGTTAACAAATCAATAATTATGCCACCAATGCTTTTAACAATAATTTAATGCTCAATTTTTTAAAAACTAGATTAGAAACATAATAAATCATTGATTTTAAAACCATTACAAAAACTCCTTTTTGATTATATATTATCTTTTTTTTTCTTAAAAAATATTCGTCTCAATCTCTTACTA
>JAHAYQ010000250.1 GCA_018384465.1 Myroides sp.
CTAATATTGCATCACTATCTGGGGGATTGGCGCAGTTGGCTAGCGCGTTTGACTGGCAGTCAAAAGGTCACGGGTTCGAATCCCGTATTCTCCACAAAAAAATCCACTTCGAATGAAGTGGATTTTTTTATATATCAAAACCAATATTTACACCAAGCTTCATAGAAATAAGCTTTTGTAATTTAAGTTGCAGATCTGGAACCGCTACAGATTTTAGTACTTCATCTGTAAAAGCATACATCAACAATGCTTTGGCTTCTTTTTTAGGAATACCGCGCTGTTGCATGTAAAACATAGCATCTTCATCTAATTGACCAATGGTACAACCGTGCGAACATTTTACATCATCAGCAAAAATTTCTAATTGCGGTTTGGTGTTCAATGTGGCTTTATCGGTTAACAGAATATTGTTGTTCTGTTGGAAGGCATCGGTTTTTTGAGCAATTTTATCCACATAAATCTTTCCGTTGAACACTCCGGTAGATCGATCATCATAAATACCTTTATAGTTTTGATGCGATTCACAGTTGGGTTCTTCATGATTAACCAACGTATAGTGATCTACGTGTTGTTTATCGCCAATAATAGTTACCCCTTTTAAAGTAGAATCGATACGTTCGCCTTTTTGGTAAAAATTTAAATTGTTACGTGTGATGTTTCCACCTAAAGAAAAAGTATGAACTGACACTCTGCTTTCTTGATTTTGGTGTACGAAAGTATTATCTACCAAATTAGCAGTTTGTGTATCGTTTTGTAGTTTGTAATAATCAACTATCGCTCGTTTAGCAGCAAAAATCTCTGTTACCGCATTGGTAAGCACTGCTTCTTCCGCTAAACTTTGGTGACGCTCAATGATTTGCACATGGGCGTTTTCACCCACAATTACTAAATTTCTTGGTTGTACAAACACAGGGCTTGTTCCCGTGGTGAAATAAATAATCTCAATAGGCTTTTGCACCACTGTAGATTTTGGAATATTGATGTACGCCCCTTCATAAGCATAAGCCGTATTTAAGTTGGTTAAGCTATCGTTTTTATCGGTAGCTTGATTAAAGTACGTATCAATAATCATTTTGTATTTTGGTTTGGTCAATGCCGAAGACATCAAACAAACATCTAAACCATCATGCGTAGTTGACGATAAGTGTGAAGAAAACACGCCGTTTATAAACACCACCTTGTAGGTATCTACATCGTTTAAAAAATACTTTTTAACGTCTTTCCATTCTACCGAGCTATCGCCTTTTGGTAAAATGTTATAATCGTTTGCTAAAACAGCATTCAACGAAGTGTATTTCCACGCTTCTTCCTTTTTGGTAGGAAAGCCTTTATTTTCAAAAACTTTTAAAGCTTCGTTTCTTACATCGTGCAAATCAGTATTGATATCCACTTTTTGTTCGAAAGCTAAAAAAGATGACAATAATTTTTCTTTTAAATCCATAATTCAAATGTGAAATTCAAGATTTAAGATTTGAAATTAATTTCAAATTTCTAATCTCAAATATTCAATTTATTTAAGCCAATCGTATCCTTTTTCTTCTAACTCTAGCGCTAATTCTTTACCTCCTGTTTTAACGATTTTTCCATCGTGTAAAACGTGTACAAAATCAGGAACGATATAATCTAACAAACGTTGGTAGTGCGTAATAACAAGCACTGCGTTGTTTTCGTTTTTCAATTTATTTACTCCATTAGCAACGATACGCAATGCATCAATATCTAAACCAGAATCAGTTTCGTCTAAGATGGCTACTTTAGGTTCTAACATTGCCATTTGAAAGATTTCGTTACGTTTTTTCTCACCACCCGAAAATCCTTCGTTTAATGAACGAGATAAAAATTTACGATCGATTTCTAATAATTCTGATTTTTCCTTAATTAGCTTCAACATTTCGTTTGCAGGCATATCTTCCATACCTTTTGATTTGCGCGATTCGTTGATAGCTGTTTTAATGAAGTTGGTAACCGATACACCCGGAATTTCTACTGGGTATTGAAACGATAAGAAGACACCTTTATGTGCACGTTCTTCTGGCGCAAAATCAGCTAAATCTTCACCGTCTAAAACCACTTCACCTTGCGTTACTTCAAAATTTTCATTTCCTGCAATTACGGCAGATAATGTTGATTTTCCTGAACCATTTGGCCCCATGATTGCATGAACCTCACCTGCTTTTATTTCAAGGTTAATTCCTTTTAATATTTCTTTATCCTCTACAGAGGCGTGTAAATTTTTAATTTGTAACATTTGTTTAAAGTTTAAAGTTTGAAGTTTAAAGTTTTTGAATCTTTAGACTTACTACCTTATTTATATTATTATTGAAATTTTGTTCCTTTAAAATCGTTTTTATTTAAGTAGGCAATAAAATTATTTATTTTTCCACTCAATTTTTCATACTCTGAAACCAAAAAATCCAACTTTTCTTTATTTATATATTCATTATCATATAAACGATAAATTTGAGATCTTGTTTCTCCTGCCGAACCTTTTGCTATTGAAAGGAATTGTCTAAATTCCATATTTCCATTTCGCTCAAAGCCTTCTGCTATGTTATCCATTACAGAACCTGACGCTGATTTTATTTGTTCTTTAAACCTATAATCTGTTTTTAATTCTGTATGCTTAGCGATATTTATGATTTCTTTAGAAAGAGTTCTTGCTTCTTGCCAAATTTCTAAATCTTCGAATCTTTTTATTGTTGCCATTATTTTTAGTTTAAAGTTTGTTCTGTTCAAGGTTTAAAGTTTTACACAATCTTGTAACATTGAACTTTAAACAAAAAATTACCCCACCGAACCTTCTAACGAAATCTCTAATAACTTTTTGGCTTCTACCGCAAATTCCATTGGTAACTTATCTAATACTTCGCGTGAGAATCCGTTTACGATTAATGCAATGGCTGTTTCGGTTGGGATACCACGTTGGTTACAGTAAAAAATTTGATCTTCACCAATTTTACTTGTGGTTGCTTCGTGCTCTAACTTGGCAGTTGCATTTTTAGATTCGATGTAAGGAAACGTATGTGCACCACATTCATTACCCATTAATAACGAATCGCATTGTGAAAAGTTTCGAGCGTTTTCTGCGCGTGAACCAATTTGAACCAAACCTCTGTACGAGTTTTGTGATTTACCTGCCGAAATACCTTTTGAAATAATGGTTGATTTGGTATTTTTACCCAAGTGAATCATTTTAGTTCCGGTATCTGCTTGTTGAAAATTATTGGTTACGGCAATGGAATAAAACTCGCCTACCGAATTATCTCCTTTTAAGATACACGATGGATATTTCCATGTAACGGCAGAACCTGTTTCAACTTGTGTCCAAGAGATTTTAGCATTTTTTTCTGCTATACCTCGTTTAGTAACAAAGTTAAACACCCCACCTTTTCCATCTTTATCGCCTGGGAACCAGTTTTGAACGGTTGAATATTTAATTTCAGCATCGTTCATTGCGATTAATTCCACAACTGCAGCGTGCAATTGGTTTTCATCGCGAGATGGTGCCGTACATCCTTCTAAATAAGAAACATACGAACCTTCATCAGCAACTAACAAGGTACGTTCAAACTGACCTGTTCCTGCTTGATTAATACGGAAATAAGTAGACAATTCCATTGGACAACGAACACCTTTTGGAATGTAACAGAACGATCCATCTGAAAACACTGCCGAGTTTAATGCTGCGTAATAGTTATCTGTTCGTGGCACTACGGTACCAATGTATTTTTT
>JAHAYQ010000232.1 GCA_018384465.1 Myroides sp.
TTGAATACCAATTTCAAGATTGGACTAACACAGGAAACGGTGAGGCTTATTACGCTATTTCTACTTTTGTAGTTTTAAAAAGTAATGAACCAATTAATAAGGCAACAATTAACGATTAGAGCTTCTGTTTTTAAAAATCATTATTATTTTAAAATTTGTTCAGTATGAACTTTTGTTTTTACTTTTGAAATAACTTCGGTAATTACGCCTTGTTCATTAATTAAAAAAGTAGTCCGATGGATCCCATCGTATTCACGCCCCATAAACTTTTTTGCCCCCCAAACTCCGTAAGCTTCAATTATGGTCTTATCTTCGTCAGCCAACAACGGGTATTGAATATTGTTTTTGACAGCAAAATTTAACTGCCTCTGTTGAGAATCAGCACTTACACCAATAATTTGATAATTATCAGCTACAAATCGATTTAAATTATTTTGTAAATCGCATGCTTGTGCGGTACATCCAGGAGTAGATGCTTTAGGATAAAAAAACAACACAACTTTTTTCCCTTTAAAATCTTTTAAATTTACCGTTTCACCATTTTGATTAGTTCCTGTAAAATCGGGAGCTTTATCTCCTGCTTTTAATGTCGTCATAATTTTGTATTTTTGTAAAGTTACAAATCATTTTGCATAATGACCAAAAAAGAAAAAGTTCAGTTTGTTATTGACACTTTAGAAGAACTGTATCCAGAGGTGCCTATACCTTTAGATCATAAAGATCCTTATACTTTATTAATTGCCGTGCTATTATCGGCTCAATGTACCGATGTACGCGTAAACCAAATTACTCCTAAATTATTTGCCTTTGCAGATAACCCGTATGATATGGTTAAACTTTCTGTTGAAGAAATTGCAGAAATTATTCGTCCGTGCGGATTATCACCAATGAAATCAAAAGGAATTTACGGATTAAGTAAAATATTAATTGAACAATATGACGGTGAGGTTCCTGCAGATATATCTATTTTAGAAACATTGCCTGCGGTGGGTCATAAAACAGCTTCGGTAGTTATGTCGCAAGCATTTAACATTCCTGCTTTTCCGGTTGACACTCACATTCATAGATTAATGCACCGTTGGAACTTAAGTTCTGGAAAAAACGTGCAACAAACCGAAAAAGATGCAAAAAGATTGTTTCCTGAAAATAAATGGAACAAACTGCATTTACAAATGATTTGGTACGGACGTGAGTATTCACCTGCGCGCGGATGGAAATTTAACAACGATATTATTACCCGCGCCATTGGAACTAAAGCAATGATTAATGAATTACTAAAAACACACAAACAATAATAGCGCTTATTTTTTTGGTGAAATTTTACGTAAAATAATCTTAGATCTTTTCATTTGTAACTTGGTATAAAAATGAATACGTTGATGGTAAAGCAACCAACCACCTGCTGCCCCAATGAAACTACCTATAAAGGTATCTAATAAACGTGCTTGAATTAGATATTTAGGTTGAGACATTAAAGAAATGTTAGGTTCTGCTAAAAATATAGTAAGCATGGTAATAAAAACAGCTGCAATAATATAATTACGCACGACAAAAAATTCGATAATAATTTGCAGTATCAAAATACACAAGCACACACCTAATACAGATAGTTTAATTTGTAATACGCACCACATTAATCCTAACCCCACTACGGTTCCTAAAACTCTTTGAATAGCTCGGGCAACTACGTGTTGTGTAGATATCCCTTGCATTACAGCCATGCACGAAATAGGAATCCAATACGGATTGGGCATTTGAAAAATTTTGGCTATCAGTAACGAAACTCCAATCGTTGCTCCAAAAATAGCCGACTCGGTTATATTCAAATACTTATTAGCCCGAAAAACAACAACAGGTTCTTCCGCATCTGACCTTCTTAGAGTTAATAAACTATATATCAAACCTATAACAAACGAAATCATTACACCTAAAGATACGTAACCAATATCGGATGCAAAATGAGAAATATCTTGAGGTTGCGCTATTGCCATAGCGGTAATCATTGTAAAAAAAAAGTTCCCTGGCGGACGGTTCAAATTCAATCTAAACAAAGAATAATGAACCGCAAAAGTGTATAACGCTAACGCAATAGGTGCCAACCAAAACAGATGCGAAAAGAGCGCTCCGTACGTGTAAGAAAAAATAAATCCAAAACCACAAACCATAAGAATCATCATACGGTTTATTAAATTTTTAGATTGAATATACAATATAACCAAAGCCCCTACCGAAGCTAATTTTCCTGCTTGCATATCACCCATTTGCCAAGCCAACAATAGCGGCACACCCACACATAAACCAGCAATTACCGGCAAATGCCATGCTCTATTCGTACTTTTTAAAGCAAACAGTTGTTTCCACATGTTAATGAAATTTATACAAAATTAGTGGTTTAAAATGAACTAAAATTACTCTTTAACCGCAATTAATTTTAAATCATAAAAAAAAGGAACTTTTGTTGAGTTCCTTTAGTTTTGAAAAGTTATGAAATCGAATGTGCCATATTTAACGGCTGTTGTACTTTTACTGTAGTTTAAAATAAAATCTACCGTACTTTTTTTGGGCAAAGGTTTTGCTTGTTGTTTACTGTTGCTTTTGTAATTTTTTATCATATAACTAAAGTTAGATTTTATGATATAACGCAAAAGCTTAGACAAATATTGTTAGTCGTTTAAAATAATTTGATTTTTAGTTATAATTTTCCGCAAATTGATAATTGCATAGCGCATTCTTCCTAAGGCGGTATTGATGCTGATACCGTTTAACTCTGATATTTCTTTAAATGTTAGATCGTCAAAAAGTCGTAAACGAATTATTTCTTGTTGATCTTCGGGCAACTTTTGAATTAGAACATGTAAATCATCTTCTATTTGTCCGGCTATCATTTTGTTTTCAATATTCATTTCTCCGTCTAACATCATATTAAAAATAGAATATTCTTCTTGATCGCGTTTCATTTTCATTTTAGATTGCTTTCTAAAATAATCAATGATTAAATTATGAGCTATACGCATTACCCAAGGTAAAAATTTACCTTCTTCGTTGTAATTTTGCTTTCTAATGGTATTGATGACTTTAATAAAGGTTTCCTGAAAAATATCATCAGATAAATCTCTATCCTTAACCTTAGAATAAATAAAACTGTAAATACGTGATTGATGACGCTCTATCAATTGCGCCAATGCCCATTCGTTTCCAGAAGCGTATTCGTGTACTAATACTGCATCTGACAAAATTTCTTTTGCCATTTTAACTATGTTTTTAGGTTTTTAGTATAAGTACAAATACGTAATAGGCGATATTTTTAAGGAGTTATAGAAACAAATATATAAAAAAATATTTCTTAAAAAAAACTTAATAAAAAAATATTTCCTTTTTTATCTAAATGAAATTGTAACAGATAAATCATCTTCGTTTAATAATTCGTAAATTTGTAGTTATTTTAAAGACAAATGAAGAAGACAGATTTTTCTAAAATCGATCCAAAACAAAATATAATTATCAAAGGGGCACATTTACATAATTTAAAAAATGTAGATGTCGTAATACCTCGCAACAAAATGGTGGTAATTACGGGCTTATCGGGTTCGGGTAAATCAAGCTTGGCTTTTGACACCCTTTATGCCGAAGGTCAGCGCCGTTACGTAGAAAGCCTTTCTTCCTACGCGCGCCAATTTTTAGGTAGAATTAACAAGCCGAAAGTAGAATATATTAAAGGCATTGCCCCTGCTGTAGCTATTGAACAAAAAGTGAATACAGCCAATGCTCGATCTACTGTGGGCACATCAACCGAAATTTACGACTATTTAAAGCTTTTATATGCGCGTATTGGTAAAACTTTTTCTCCTATTTCAGGAAACGAAGTTAAAAAACACACCGTAACCGATGTAACCAATGCTGTAAAAACCTTTGAAGAAGGATCAAAATGGTTGCTATTGGCCCCTATTTATGATTTAAAAGAACGATCAATCATCGATCAATTAAATATTGCCTTACAACAAGGTTTTGCACGTGTTTTTTATAAAAATGAAACCAAGCGAATTGATGAATTTGTGGATGAATTTGAGTCAAAAAAACTTAAAGCCGAAGACATTCAGCTAATTATTGACCGTTTGGTTGTTAGACATGAAGAAGATTTTTACAACCGTTTGTCTGATGCCGTAGATACAGCTTTTTTTGAAGGAAAAGGCGTGTTATATCTTAACAATTTGGCGAATAATGATCGACTTGAATTTAATAATAAGTTCGAGTTAGACGGGATTACCTTTTTAGAACCCAATGTGCATTTATTTAGTTTCAACAATCCATACGGCGCATGCCCTAAATGCGACGGGTTTGGAACCACAATTGGTATAGACGAAGATTTGGTTGTGCCTAATACAGCGCTATCGGTCTATGAAAATGCTATTTATCCCTGGCGTGGTGAAAGTATGTCGTGGTATCGTGATCAATTAGTAAACAACTCGCATAAATTCGACTTTCCTATTCACAAACCATTCTATGATTTAAGCAACGAACAAAAAAAATTAATTTGGGAAGGTAACAGTTATTTTACCGGACTCAATTATTTCTTTAAAGACTTAGAAGCTAACAGTTATAAAATACAAAACAGAGTGATGTTATCACGATATCGCGGTAAAACCAAATGTAATGTATGTAATGGAAAAAGGTTAAGAGAAGAAGCCAATTATGTAAAAGTTGCCGATAAAACTATTTCAGATTTAGTTGATCTGCCAATAAATGAGCTAAGAGATTTATTCAAAAACATTAAACTGAATGATTTTGAGGAAAAAGTAGCTAAACGACTATTACTGGAAATTAACAACCGACTGCAGTTTTTAAGCGATGTTGGATTGGATTATTTAACCATTAACCGACGTTCATCTACTCTTTCAGGAGGTGAATCACAGCGAATTAATTTAGCAACTTCCTTAGGAAGCAGTTTGGTTGGATCGATGTATATTTTAGATGAGCCTAGTATTGGTTTGCATTCACGCGATTCTGAAAAGCTGATAGATGTACTTAAAAACTTGCGCGATTTAGGAAATACCGTAATTATCGTTGAACACGATGAAGATGTAATGAAAGCTGCCGATGAAATTATTGATATTGGTCCAGAAGCTGGTGTATTAGGAGGAGAATTAGTTGCGCAAGGCAGTTTTAATGAAATTCTAAAAACCGACACACTTACCGCCAAATACCTAAATGGAGATTTAGAAATTAAAGCACCTGCAAAACGACGACCAGTAAAAAATTACATTGAGATTAAAGGTGCCCGTGAAAATAACCTTAAAAACATCGATGTGGTTTTTCCGTTAGATTGTTTAACAATGGTTACAGGAGTTTCGGGAAGTGGAAAATCTACCTTAGTAAAAAAAATATTGTATCCGGCTTTACAAAAGCAGTTAATTGGAACCAGTGAAAAACCTGGCCAATTTAATGAAATCACCGGATCATTTTCACATATTAAACACATTGAATACGTAGATCAAAACCCCATTGGAAAAAGTTCCCGATCAAATCCTATTTCGTACATAAAAGCATACGATGAAATTCGAGATCTATTTTCTAAACAAAAACTATCAAAATTAAGAAATTACCAACCCAAACATTTTTCGTTTAATGTAGAAGGTGGTCGATGTGAAGTGTGCAAAGGAGATGGTGTGGTTACCATTGAAATGCAATTCATGGCCGATGTGCATTTGGAATGCGAAGCCTGTAAAGGAAAACGCTTTAAAAAGGAAATTTTAGAAGTGAATTTTGAAGGCAAGAATATTTTTGATGTATTGAATTTAACTGTTGATGAAGCATTGGCTTTTTTCACCGAAAACAAACAAGATAAAATTGCGCAGAAAATTCAGCCTTTACAAGATGTTGGCTTGGGATATGTAGCATTGGGGCAATCGTCTTCTACCCTATCTGGGGGCGAAGCACAACGGGTAAAACTAGCTACTTTTTTAGGAAAAGGTGCCGTAAAAGAACGTGCTTTATTCATTTTTGATGAACCAACCACTGGCTTGCATTTTCATGACATTCAAAAATTATTGCAATCGTTTCAGGCATTGATCGAAAAAGGACATTCAATCATTGTCATCGAGCATAATTTAGATATGGTAAAATGTGCCGATTATGTAATTGATATTGGTCCTGACGGTGGAAAAAAAGGAGGAACTGTAGTTGCTACTGGTACCCCTGAAGACATTGTAAAAAATAAAAAATCGATCACAGGAATTTATTTAAAAGACAAGTTGAAACCTGAACTATAAATTAAAGTTAAAATACCAACCAAGCCGTTTAAATTAAGTATTTTTGTGCAATTTCAAAGTTCACAACAACTATAATTATGAGCAAAATTATCTCCTTTTTGTCATCTACCCGGTTAATGG
>JAHAYQ010000254.1 GCA_018384465.1 Myroides sp.
TCACAAATTTTTCGTGTAAAAGTGCCTTTGTTTATTATGAATGTACCTTATATTTTTAACTAAAAAATAAAATAAACAGTAATGTCTACAGGATTTTTTAATGTTCCGGTTGCCGTGAACGAACCAGTAAAAACCTATGCGCCAGGTACTAAAGAGCGCGAAGAAGTTCAGAAAACTTTTAAAGAAATGTATCAAACAACGGTTGATATTCCATTATATATTGGTGGCAAAGAAGTAAGAACAGGAAATACAAAAAACTTATTTCCTCCGTTTGATCATCAACATCATTTAGGAGTTTACCACACAGCCGATCAAAAATTGGTTCAAGAAGCTATTGATTCTGCTTTAGAAGCAAGAAAAAAATGGTCGCAAATGGCATGGGAACATCGCGCATCGATCTTTTTAAAAGCAGCCGAGTTAGTTGCGGGGCCTTACCGTGCAAAATTAAATGCAGCAACTATGATTGCGCAAGGAAAAACAGTGCATCAGGCAGAAATTGATGCAGCTTGTGAGTTTATAGATTTCTTACGTTTCAATGTGCAATACATGACCGAAATTTACAAGCAACAACCTATTTCATCTAAAGGTATTTGGAACAGAGTAGAGCAACGTCCGTTAGAAGGTTTTGTATATGCAATTACACCATTTAACTTTACGGCTATTTCTGGTAACCTACCGTCGTGTGTGGCAATGATGGGTAACGTTGTAGTTTGGAAACCAGCAGCTACTCAAATTTTTTCAGCAAACGTAATTGTTGAAATCTTTAAAAAAGCAGGTTTGCCAGACGGTGTAATAAACGTGGTTTATGGTGATTCTGCAATGATTACTAATACCGTTTTAGATTCTGCTGACTTTGCTGGGATTCACTTTACAGGATCTACCGGAGTTTTTAATGATTTTTGGAAAACAATTGGTCAAAATATAAACAAATACAAAACTTATCCACGTATCGTAGGTGAAACAGGAGGAAAAGATTTTGTGTGGGCGCATCCTTCATCTGATGCTAAAGAAGTAGCTACAGCTTTATCAAGAGGTGCTTTTGAATATCAAGGACAAAAGTGTTCTGCAGCTTCTCGTGCGTACATTCCAGCTTCGTTATGGAACGATGTGAAGAATTTTATGGTAGAAGATGTGAAGTCTTTCAAAATGGGATCGCCAGAAGATATGAGTAATTTTATGTCTGCTGTAATTACCGAATCGTCTTTTGATAAATTAGCCAAAGCAATTGATGATGCTAAAACATCAAACGAAGCAGAAATTGTTGTAGGTGGTGGTTATGACAAATCAAAAGGTTGGTTTATTGAACCAACAGTTATTGTTACAACCAATCCAAAATACGACACCATGCAGCGCGAATTGTTTGGCCCTGTTTTAACGGTTTACGTTTATGAGGACAATAAATGGGAGGAAAGTTTACAGTTAGTTGACGGAACTTCTGAATACGCTTTAACAGGAGCTATTTTTTCTGGATGCCGATATGCTATTGAAACAGCTACTAAAGCATTAGAAAATGCCGCAGGTAACTTCTATATTAACGATAAACCAACAGGGGCAGTGGTTGGTCAACAACCATTTGGTGGAGCAAGAGGATCGGGAACTAACGATAAAGCTGGTTCTATGATTAATTTATTACGTTGGGTTTCGCCACGTACCATTAAAGAAACTTTTGTGCCAGATACGGATTACAGATATCCGTTTTTAGGATAAACATATTTAAATAAATAAACAAAGCCAGCTAAATGCTGGCTTTGTTGTTAAGTTATTAACTCTAATGTAATTAAAGGTTGTTTCCGTCTTCTTTCCAATCTCTAAGTTCTTGTTCAATGTCTTCTTTGGTTCTTCCAGTTTTTTCTTGGATTTTACCAATGTATTGATCCATTTTACCTTCAGCAAAAGCAGAATCATCATCAAACCATTCACCGTATTTTTGTTTAACGGCACCTTTAATCTTGTTCCATTTTCCTTCTAATTCTAATCTGTCCATAGCAATAAATTTTTTAATTAGTTGTATAAAGTTAAAGATTAGAAATTTAAATGGCTGTTAAATTAGTTTAAAAAAATAATTTTAACTGTTAAAGAAAACAGCTACCAATTGGTAGCTGTTTTTAAAATTATTCTGGTTTTTCACCGAACTCATCAACATAGTTTTCGTTTTCAACATAATCGGCAGTCATTAGTTCTGCATAATCGGTTGATTTACCTTTGCTAAATCTGCGTCCTATACTATCAAAAATAGAGTATACTACTGGAACAATGATTAACGTAAGGAATAAAGACGATAGCAAACCACCCATAATTACAATAGCTAAACCGCGGTTCATATCCGATCCATCACCTTGAGCAAATGCAATAGGAACCATGGCAATAACCATAGCAATGGTTGTCATTAAAATAGGACGGAAACGAGCATGATTAGCTGAAATCAGCGCATCATAGGTACTGTAACCTTGTTCAATTCTATGGTTGGCAAAGTCCACCAACATAATGGCGTTTTTGGCTACCAATCCAATCAACATAATAATACCTAAAATAGTAAATATATTTAAGGTTTCGTTTGTTAAAGCTAATAATAATAAGGCTCCAATGAACGATAACGGAATAGAGAATAAAATGATGAATGGTTTAGAGAAACTGTCGTACAAAATAACCATTACGGCATATACTAAAACAACCGAAGCTAATAAAGCAATTCCTAAGGTACCAAAACCTTCGTCTTGGTTTTCTTTGTTTCCACCCCATACATAAGCAACACCAGGTTTTAATTCTAATTGTGAAAATTCTGCTTCCCATTCCTCGGCTAATGTTCCTGCTGGTTTACCTACAACCTGAGCTTGTACGGATACCGATGGTGATTTATCACGACGCTCTAATAAAGTTGGTCCTGAACCATAGCTGATATCAGCAAATTGATCTAATGTAATGGCTTGGCCTTGTGAATTGATGAACTCTACATTTTTAACATCTTCCATTGATCCTCGACTTATTTCATCAAAACGGATGTTAATGTCGTATTCTGTATCACCTGCACGGTATTTTGTGTCGGTATTTCCAGAAAAAGCAGTTTGCATGGTCATACCTACTGTAGCTACGTTTAGACCTAAAGCGTTCATTTTATCACGATCTAATTGTACAACAATCTCAGGGTTTCCATCTTCTGACGTTAATTTAATTTCACTTGAACCTGGAATGTTAGCCAATAAATCGGCTGCTTTTTGAGCATATTCTAAAGCATCTTCAGTAGAAGAAGCAATAACTGTTAACATTAATGGAGCTTGTTCTGCCCCCATAATACCAACCTGTACTGTTTTAATTTTAGCATCTACCAAAACGTTTTCCATTTCACGTTTTAATTTGGCTGCATATACTTTGGTAGGTTCTGTTTTACGGTGACCATCGTTTAAATAAATCTGGATTTCAGATTTGTATTTAGTTCCGCTTGTTGTCATCATACCATCCGAAGCCTGACCAACTGTGGTAATCATTTTTTCAATCTCAGGTTTCTGAGCCAAATATTGCTCTGCTTTCTGCGTCAATAAGTTAGTTTGCTCAATAGAAGCATCCTTATTTAATTCTAATTGTAAATAGAATTCTTCTTTATCACTACTTGGAAAGAAATCACCACCAATAAATCCACCACCAACTAAACCAACGGTTGACGCAAGGAATAAAATTAAGGTTACTACTAAAGTAATGATCTTGTTTTTTCTGCTACCTAATGCCCAAACTAATAGGTTTGAAATAGCTCCGGTTAATTTGGCTAAACCAGCTTCGAATCCGTATAAAATTCTTCCAAAAAACGAATGCTTGCTGATATGAGATAACTTTCCAAAACGAGAATACAACCAAGGTACTAAGGTAAACGATACGAATAACGATAATAAAGTAGCTACCACTACGGTAACACAGAACTGACGTAAGATATCAGATACCAATCCTTCTGACATAGCAATTGGTAAGAATACTACAACAATAACTAAGGTAATAGCGGTAACGGTAAAACCAATTTCTTTTGCACCATCATAAGCAGCACGTACTTTGTTTTTACCCATTTCCATGTGGCGGTGAATGTTTTCAATTACCACAATAGCATCATCTACAACAATACCTACAACCAACGATAATCCTAACAACGACATTAAGTTTAAAGTATAACCAAACAAGTTCATGGCAATAAAAGTACCAATTAACGATAATGGGATTGCTAAACTGGCAATACCTGCATCGCGCAAACTGTGTAAGAAAAATAGCATAATTAAAACCACCAATACAACGGCTAAAGCTAAATCGACCATTACGTGGTTTGCTGCGTTTATAGTATAATCGGTAGAGTTTGAAGCTACTAATACATTAATTTCTTGTGCTTGGTAATCTTTTTGTACCGTTTCAATAGTTTCTTTAACCAAATCGGATACTGCTACGGCGTTTGCATCAGATTGTTTGTACACCTGCATTAATATGGTGTTGGTTTGATCGATACGCGCAATTTTTTCAATGTCTTTAATGCCATCTTGAACGTCGGCAATATCACTTAAACGAATCTGGGTACCTGTTGGGGTAGTAATAGGCAAATTACGCATTTGATCTAAAGAGGTAA
Organism: Myroides sp.; assembly: GCA_018384465.1. GTDB lineage: Bacteria > Bacteroidota > Bacteroidia > Flavobacteriales > Flavobacteriaceae > Flavobacterium. The sequence goes on from JAHAYQ010000254.1 coordinate 4,595, forward strand.
ATTTACCTGATAGACGAATGGTTGTTTGGTTGCGTTGAGATTTGATGTTTCCTGTTGGGAAATCCATATTAGAGGCAGCAATAATTTGTTGTACCTGACTAATAGTTAAACCGTAGCCAGCCAAACGCTCTGGATTAATGCTTACTTGAATTTCACGTTCTTCACCACCAATTAAATCTACTTTAGCCACCCCGTTGATACGAGCAAAAACGGGTTGAATTTTTTGATCTAATAAATCGTATAACTCTTTTTCTGTTAAATTTGATGTTACCGAAAGGTTCATAATAGGCACGTCATCTAACGAAAACTTATTAAGCGATGGCGTTTCGGCATCATCTGGTAAATCGTTTATGACGGCATTAATTTTCCGTTGTGCATCGGTGAGTAGAAAGTTTACATCGGCACCCGTATTTAGGGTAATCATTACAACCGAAACACTTTCCATAGATTTTGATTCGATTTTCTTCACGTTTTCAAGTGAGGAAACGGCATCTTCTATAACTTTTGTTACCGATGTTTCTACCTCGCCAGGTGCAGCACCCGGATATACAGTTTGTACGGTAATTACGTTAACATCAAACTTAGGTACTAATTCGTAACCTAAACTAAAGTACGAACCAATACCACCCAAAAGTAATAACGAGAAAAGAACGATGATTACACTGGGTCTTTTAATGGATATTTCTGATATTTTCATTGATAAAATTCCTTAATAATTAAATAATTTCAACGGCTGTACCGTCTATTAGGTTAATTTGACCTGAAGTGATTACTTGCGCTCCTTTTTCTACTCCCGAGATAACTTCGATGTATTCACCAAACGTTCTGCCTGAAACCACTTTAGTTAACACCGCTTTTCCGTCTTTATGAACAAATACTTGATTAGAACTTACGCTACCTACAAAAGCAGTACGAGGAATAACCAAAACGTTAGCTAATTGACTGTCGCCGAAATATGCGTTTCCATACATTCCTGCTTTTAAGGCATTAGATGCATTGTTTTGAATATCTAATTCAACTGGGAAATTTAAGCTAACATCAGCTTTTGGAGCAATAAATGATATTTTTCCGCTAAACTCTTGGTCTGCCAAAACAGGTGATTCTACCTTTATAGTTTGCCCCACTTTTAAGGTACCTACGTGTTTTTCATCAACATTTACCTTTAATTTTAAGGTAGATACGTTAACTACTTCAAAAAGTTCCATACCTGGGTTAACAAAAGATCCCGGTTCAATATTCTTTTTATTTATAATTCCTGCAAACGACGCTTTGATATTAACGTCACCTGCTGATATTTGTGCGCTACTTAAATTGTTTTTTGCATTTACAAGTTGCAGTTTCACTTGATCTAATTGTTGTTTGGTAACTCCGCCAGTTGCGTAAGCACTTTCAAAACGTGCTACCTCGGTTTGTGCGTTGTTATACATAGCTTGTGCGTTGGCTACATTTACATTTTGCTGATCTGCTTTAATAACAGCCAAAGTTTGTCCGGCTTTAACGTAAGATCCTTCGTCCACTAAAACACGAGTAACCAAACCTGGAGTTTCAGCCGAAATTTTTACTTCTTGCTTAGGTGCAAAGGTACCGTTAGCAATATATTGTCCGTTTACTTCTCTAAAATCAACTGTTTCTACACGTACTGCTACGTGGCTATTAGTTTGTCCAACTATATCAGTTTGTGCTTGGTTTTCTGCTTTATGGTTGTTTAAAACATACATAATTCCGGCTAATGCTGCAATTACGATAATTCCTGTTATAACTACTTTTTTCATTTTATTAAATATAAATAGGTGATTTTTAGTTTTCTGTTAATGATTTAAGTTCTCCTTTTGCTTTAATCAGTTGTATTTCTGCAATTTTATAGTCTAATAAGGCATTGGTATGATTGTTTTGTGCATCGGCATAAGATGTTTCTGCATCTAACAAATCGGTTAAAGTTGCCAAACCAAATTTGTAATTGTTTTCAACGTTGCTTAAAACTTCTTGTGCTAAATTCACGTTTTCTTTCTGTGTGTTTAAAGTGATTAATGAATTATTAAGCTGAGTAATGGCATTTTGAAGTGATAAATCTAAAGCTAAACGCGTATCACGCTTTGTAACTTCTAATTTTTCGATATCTATTTGCGCTTGTTTTACTCTTGATTTTACTACGCCTCCGTTAAACACTGGTATGCGAAGATTTAATCCTACTGAGGCAAAATCAGACCAATAAGCATCTGGATATGATTGAAACCACGGAAATTTATCACCAATGCCTAAATATCCGTAATTAGCATTCAAGCTTAAACTTGGGTAGCCTTGTGCTTCGGTTGCTTTTTTATTTAAAGCTAACAATTCACTTTGTTTTTCTAAAAGTTGTATTTCTGTTCTGTTTTCAACCGAAATAGTTTCATCTACTAAAGCATGTGCTGTAATTTCAAAAGTATCGTTTGGTAGTTCAATTGGCGTATTGATATCCATACCAATCAAATATTTTAATGCGTTTTCTTGTAATTGCAAAGCATTAATTAATTGTTGACGCGTGCTGGTTAGGTTGTTTAAAGCTACATTGGTACGGTCTAAGTCAATTTTTTTTGCTAAACCATTATCAAATAAACTTTTAATTACATCTCTAACACGAGTGGTGTTTTCAATAGTAGCATCCATTGTTTTTAATTGTGATTTAGTTTTATAAACCTCATAGTAACTATTGGCTACTTTTTCAATTACTTGCTCATCTGTAAGTTGCGCATTTATTTTGTAAAACTCACGAGTAGATTTTGCAGCTTTTAAGCCAGTAAACACTGCTTGGTTAAACAATTGTTGACTTAATGAAACTGCGGCTGTAGATTGCCACGGACGTCCCATTGCAATTACCATACTTTCGCCCATAAAATCCATTGCGGTTTCTTGTAAAATTGCATTGTAGGTTAATCCGCCGTCTATATTAATTTGGGGCAAAGCATTAGCACGTACCTCATCAATTAAATATTCACTGTTTTTAACATCTAACCGAGCGTTCACCGCTTCGGCTTTGTTTTCTAAGGCATAATTTACAGCCTCTGAAAGCGTTAATTGCTGTTGTGCTTGAACAAAAAAGCCAAAAAACGCAGCTAAGATGGATATTCTATATTTCATTTTTTATTTATGGGTTTTTAATAATTCTTCTAATATTTGTAATCCTTTCGGTGTAACAATTCCTCTTAAATGGTATTCTAAAAAGTTATAGTTTAATTCGTCTAACGATTCGCTGTTTTGTCCGTTTATAAAAATTTCATCGTTGAAAAAAGCGGTCGAGCTCGAAAAAAATATTTTGCCTACAAAATCAATATCAATTTCTTTGCGATAATATCCTTTTTCAACACCTTCTTTTAAATTTTTAAGAATGGTTAAGTCGTAATTGGCATGTCTTTTCTTTTGAATTCTTTCTGCCAATCGCGGATAATATTTGTTGAACTGATAAATAGTGCTGGCTTGAATATTAAAGCCAAATAAATCTGCTACACAACTTTTCATGGCAAAATGTTCGTGAATAGGTGTTTCGCTTTTTCCTTGAATATCTTTTAATCGATTAATGGCCGTATCAAAAACAAAATCAACCGTTTCTTTAACCAACTCATTTTTAGATGAAAAATGTTGATAAATGGTTTTTTTTGAAATGCCTAATTCATTGGCAATATCATCCATTGTAACGGACTTAAATCCATTGTTAGTAAAAAGTTCTAATGATTTTTTAAATATTATCTCTTTCATTTCATCAAAATTTCGAGGGCAAAAGTACGAAGGAAACTTTTAAAACCAAAAAAGTTTCCAAAGTTTTTTCAAAAATTTTATTTAAATAATTAATTAGCTTACATTTGTGCTTGTTAAACGAAGTTTATACCCTTTATATGAATAATTTCATTGAATACAAAAACGCTGTTGCCGATTATATCAATCAAATAAATTTTAAAAAAGAACCAAAAGAACTATACGAGCCAATAGGGTATATTGCCAATTTGGGCGGAAAACGTTTTAGACCTTTGCTTACATTATTTGCTGCCGAAGTATTTGGTGCTAACCAAAACGAAGCCATTCATGCTGCGGTGGCTATTGAGCTTTTTCATAATTTTTCGTTGATACACGATGATATTATGGACGAAGCACCTTTGCGTAGAGGTAAGGAAACGGTACATGAAAAATGGAATTTAAACACTGGTATTTTATCAGGTGATGCTATGTTGATTTTGGCTTATCAATATTTTGAAAATTATCCGCCAGAAATCTTTAAAGATTTAGCAAAATTATTCAGTAGAACAGCTTTAGAGGTTTGCGAAGGTCAACAGTTAGATATTAATTTTGAAACGCGTAACGATGTTAATATCCCCGAGTATTTAAAAATGATTGAATACAAAACAGCGGTATTAGTAGGTGCTGCTCTAGAAATGGGAGCTATTGTTGCCAGAACTACAGAAAGTAATAAACGTGCTATTTATAATTTTGGACGTGATTTAGGGATAGCTTTTCAATTACAAGACGATTATTTAGATGCTTTTGGTGAAGCAGCCGTGTTTGGTAAACAAATTGGCGGAGATATTTTAGAGAACAAAAAAACCTATCTATACCTACGATCATTAGAAAAAGCTTCGGATACAGATAAAGAACAATTAAAGAAATGGTTTAGCACTAAAGAAGGTTCGCAAGAAAAAATAGAAGTAGTTAAAGCACTTTTCCAAAAAACCGATGCGACAAGTGATATGCAACAACTTATTGAAAAGTATACCGAGAAAGCTTTAATGCAATTAGAATCATTAGATATTCCTATGCAATATAAAGATGAATTAAAAGAATTTGCGGTGTCTTTAATGAACCGAACTGTATAAATTAAAAAGCTGTTATCGATCGATAACAGCTTTTTTTTGTTAGTTTAATTTTTCAATGATTTGTTGCCATTCTTCTAATTCGGGGATTCCCGGTTTGCGTTTCCCAAAAAACTGTACAATAATATCGCCCATTTCGTTAAAAACTTCAATTGATGTTACAATACCATCTTCGGTAGGTTTACGCACTACCCACGTTTGCGCAATTTTACTCATGTCTAAATGCATATTAAAATCAGGATCCATAATGTTGTACCAATCTTGGTGCCACATAGTTTTTCGGATTCGACCAGTATGTATTTGAAT
>JAHAYQ010000247.1 GCA_018384465.1 Myroides sp.
GTTTCAGGTAAATTTTCCAAATCAGTAATCTGACGAACTACTTTTACACCATTTCCGTCATAACCGCCTTCTGTTGCCTTCCACACAAACGGAAGTTCAACTAAACCATTTTCAGCATCGATTCTTAAAGCTTGTAAAGTTTTGTAACGTTTGTAAGGCGCGGTTGGAATATTGTTTTGAGTATAAAAATCTTTTTGATTGCCTTTGTTGGAAATTAATCGCAACGTTTTTGGCGACGGATACACTTTTTTACCTTCGTTTTCCAAAGTTTCCAACGCTTCCAGATTTACATTTTCAATTTCAATGGTTAAAACATCTACCTGATTTCCTAAATTCATCACGGTATCGTAATCGTTTAATGAGCCCTGAAAAAACTTGGTAGCTCCGAATTGACAAGGTGCTTCGGCACTTGGATCAACCACGTATGTTTGAATATCGAACTTTCGGGTTTCGGTCAGCATCATTTTACCTAATTGTCCGCCACCTAAAATTCCCAATTTAAAATCTGATGAAAAATAGTTCATTGTTGTGTTGTTTTAAGTGACAAAGATACTGTTTCAAACCACATTATGAAAATGTAAAATTATGATTTTTGTTTATGCAAAAGTTTCAATATTTTTCTTCCACGACTTAAAAAAGATGGCTCTTGTAACAAAAGATTCTGTTCAACAAGTGCGATTAGTTGTTCTTTAATCCAATCTTCTTCATCAACCAAAAAATACAGAATGTGAATCGCATTTACTCGAGTTGCCACTGCCGATGGTAAAATAATCCAATCGAACATTGTTTGAATGATTATCCGCTTTTGTTCTGTGTTATAAATGTTTTTGTTGTTTTTTAACTGATGGAATACGGTACGAGAAACACAGCGTTTAATTGATTCGTTGGTTTCGTTCAACGCTTTTTCCAAGTACATATCCAAATAATCGTTCAAATAATCAATATGGCGTTCCACTAGCATATCTAACGCATGATACAGCACAATTTTCTGTTTGGTATCCACAAAATAAATCACTTCCATAAAAGCGTCGGCCAAAATTTTCTGCTCTAAAATATGGTTCATAGCAAGCGTTCTACTCTGGGTACTTAAGTTGTGGTGATGCGTTGAGAAATAAGTAATTACATCCATGTGAAATTATTAAAAAGCGAATTTAAACTAAAAATAAAAATATATTTTGTAAAACTGCGAATAAACTTTATTTAAAGTAGGGGTATTCGTATATTTGCACGGTTAGAACAAAAAATGGAAATTGAAATCTTAGATAAAACGTTTGTGCCTTATATTTCTGCTATTGAAATTGATAAGGAAGTTCGTCGTATAGCTGCCGAATTAAAAAACGATTTTTCAGATGAAATTCCTGTTTTTTTAGTCGTATTGAATGGTGCCTTTATGTTTGCGGCCGATTTGATGAAGTACTACAGTCATCCAGCCGAAGTGTCATTTATAAAAGTGGCATCTTACCAAGGTACCGAAACCACAGGGAATGTTACCCAGTTAGTAGGTTTAGATACCGATCTTACCAACCGTCATGTTGTATTAATAGAGGATATCGTTGATACCGGAAACACCCTCATGGCGTTACATCAATTAGTAAACAGATTTAAGATAAAAAGCATAAAAGTAGCTACTTTGTTTTTTAAACCCGAAGCGTATACAAAAGACTTGCCAATTGATTTTGCAGGTTTTCGTATTTCAAATAAATTTATTGTAGGCTATGGGTTAGATTACAATCAACAAGGAAGAAACTTAAGCGAAGTTTATCAAATAAAATAAATTAACAATGATTGCAATAGTTTTATTCGGAAAGCCAGGTGCCGGTAAAGGTACACAAGCTGAATTTTTAAAAGAAAAATACAATTTAACTCATATTTCAACCGGAGATGTTTTTAGATATAACATTAAAAACGAAACCGAATTAGGTAAAAAAGCGCAAGAATACATCAATAAAGGAGAGCTTGTACCTGATGCTATTACTATTGATATGCTAAAAACCGAAGTGGAAAAAAACATGGACAAAGCAGGTTTTTTGTTTGATGGATTTCCAAGAACCATTGCCCAAGCTGAAGCGTTAGATGCTTTTTTACAGTCGATAAATTTACAAGTAACAGCTACCGTAGCGTTAGAAGCGGATGATGATGTTTTGGTTGCTCGTATTTTAGAACGTGGAAAAACATCGGGGAGAGCAGACGATCAAGACGAAAGCAAAATCCGTACTCGTTACGAAGAGTACAACGAAAAAACGGCTCCTTTAATTGAATATTACAGTCAACAAAATAAATATTACGCCGTGAACGGAATAGGTTCTATTCAAGAAATTACCGAGCGTTTAAGCGAGGTGATCGATCGTTTGTAGCCATAAAAAAAAATAATTATCAATAATCTTACTCTTTTTTGTAATTTAGGGTAAGATTTTTGTATTTTAATAAATCAAACAAAGACAAATTGGAAATACTAATTATTTTTATTTTAATCATTCTTAATGGTATTTTTTCCATGTCGGAAATGGCCTTAGTGTCTTCCAGGAAAAACCGTTTGGAAATGGCAGCAAAAAAGGGAAGCAGCAGTGCCAAAGCGGCATTAAAATTAGTGGAAGAACCCAACAATTTTTTATCAACCGTTCAAATCGGTATCACCTTAATAGGTATTTTAACAGGTATTTACTCGGGCGATAAAATCACTACCGATTTAAAAACTTTTATTTCACAAATTCCATCATTACAACCTTATGCAGCATCGTTAAGCGTTGGGGTGGTGTTGGTTCTACTTACCTTTTTTACTTTGATATTAGGTGAATTGGTACCCAAGCGTTTGGGTTTAAACTATCCCGAAACCATTTCAAAAATGGTAGCGATTCCAATGACCTTTGTTTCAAAAATTGCAGCTCCGTTTGTGTGGTTGTTAACCAAATCGTCTGATTTACTACTAAAGATTCTAAATATTAAACCCACAGCCGACGGTAAAGTGACCGAAGAAGAAATTAGATCGATTATTAAAGAAAGTACCGAAGTGGGTGAGGTACAAGAAATTGAACAAGATATTGTAGAACGTGTTTTTAATATCGGTGATTTAAAAGTGAATGCACTAATGACCCACCGAAAATCGGTGATGTATTTAGATTGCGAAGACGATTTACAAGAATTAAAAACTAAGGTAATAGAAGACTTACATTCCTTTTACCCAGTATGCGAAGGCGGTTTAGATGAAGTTATAGGAATTGTATCGCTAAAAGATTTGTTTCTTTTGTTTGAAACCGGCAAAACAGATTTAAAATCAATTATTAAAGAACCTACTTTTTTTATAGAACACACTTCGGCATACAAAGCTTTAGAGCAATTTAAAGCAACTAAAAATCATTATGCTTTGGTGTCTGATGAGTACGGGGTAATTCAAGGAGTTATTACCTTAAACGATATTTTAGAATCGTTAGTAGGCGATGCGTCTGAATTTTATGAAGAAGAGTTTAAGTTAGAAGAAATAGCCGAAGGCAAATGGATTGTTGATGGGTTTTATCCCCTTCATGATTTATTGTCTTATTTTGAATTGGACGAGTTGATGCCTGAATACGATGTAACAACCATAAGCGGTTTGGTTATGAAAGAATTATCGTACATACCAAAAACAGGTGAAAAATTAATTTGGAATAAAATGGAGTTTGAAGTATTGGCTTCAAACGGAGTAAAAATTGATAAAATAGGCATTAGCTTATTAAAAGATTAAATCAATATTCCTTGATTACATTTAATCAGTTTTTTGTCATTCTGAACGAATGCAGTGGAGTGAAGAATCTAAAGAATTACTCGTTGCTTACTTACTAGAATGATTGAAACATCTGTTTAGAAAAAAATAGGGAATCAATAAAGATTAAAACAATGACAGAAGGAAACTTTGTAGATTACGTAAAAATATATGTAGCATCTGGTAAAGGTGGTAAAGGATCATCGCATTTACACCGAGAAAAATTTATAGAAAAAGGCGGTCCCGATGGTGGCGATGGTGGTCGTGGTGGTCACGTTATTATTCGTGGCAACGAAAGTTTATGGACGTTGCATCACTTGCGTTTTCAACGCCATATTAAAGCTACCCATGGTGGCGATGGCGGAAGTTCACGTAGTACAGGAGCTGACGGCGAAGATCGATATATCGACGTGCCTTTAGGAACCGTGATAAAAGACAAGGAAACTGGTGAGTTTATTTTTGAAATTACCGAACACGGCGAAGAAAAAATCTTGGCAAATGGCGGTAAAGGCGGTTTAGGAAACTGGCATTTTCGCTCGTCAACCAACCAAACACCCCGTTATGCTCAACCAGGTATTCCAGGTGAAGAAGTAGACGTTATTTTAGAGCTTAAAGTTTTGGCAGATGTGGGCTTGGTAGGTTTTCCTAACGCCGGAAAATCAACATTGTTATCAGTGCTAACATCGGCTAAACCAAAAATAGGCGACTATCCGTTTACAACCTTAAAGCCTAACTTGGGAATTGTAGAATACCGCGATTTTAAATCGTTTGTAATTGCCGATATTCCCGGAATTATCGAAGGTGCAGCAGAAGGAAAAGGTTTAGGACATTACTTTTTACGTCATATTGAACGAAATTCAACTTTGTTGTTTTTAATTCCTGCCGATGCAGACGATATCAAAAAAGAATACGATATTTTGTTGGATGAGCTAAGAAGATATAATCCTGAAATGTTAGATAAAGACCGTTTAATAGCCATATCCAAATGCGATATGTTAGACGATGAACTGAAAGAGGAGTTAAAAGAACAGCTTGATAAAGAATTTGACGG
>JAHAYQ010000267.1 GCA_018384465.1 Myroides sp.
CCGTAGAGCTATTAAAATGGCTATCGCTGCGGCAATGAGAATGAACGCTGAAGGTATGAAAGTGCAAATTTCAGGTCGTTTGAACGGGGCAGAAATGGCACGTTCTGAAAACTTTAAAGATGGACGTATTCCTTTATCTACTTTCCGTGCGGATATTGATTATGCTTTAGCTGAAGCGCATACTACTTACGGTAGAATGGGTATTAAAGTATGGATCATGAAAGGTGAGGTTTATGGTAAGAGAGATCTTTCTCCGTTAGCTGGAATGGACAAACAACAAAAGTCGTCTAAACCATCAGGATCTGGAAAACCAAATGGAAGACCAAACCAACAACGCAACAACAAACGAAAGTAATTTAAAACTAACGAAAAATGTTACAGCCTAAAAGAACCAAGTACCGTAAGGTACAGAAAGGTAGAATGAAAGGAGTTTCTCAAAGAGGTAGCGAACTTTCTAACGGAATGTTCGGTATTAAATCTTTAGATTACTCGTTCATTACTTCTCGTCAAATCGAAGCTGCGCGTATCGCTGCAACTCGTTTCATGAAACGTGAAGGACAATTATGGATTAAAATCTTCCCAGATAAGCCTATTACTAAAAAGCCTTTAGAGGTACGTATGGGTAAAGGTAAAGGTGCAGTTGAATATTGGGCTGCAGTTGTTAAGCCAGGAAGAATTATGTTTGAAGTAGGTGGTGTGCCTTTAGCAGTTGCAAAAGAAGCATTACGTTTAGCTGCTCAAAAACTTCCTGTAAAAACTAAGTTTATCATTGCTAGAGATTTCGAAGCTTAATTTAGATCATTATGAAGAAACAAGAAATAAATAATCTATCGGTAGCTGAGTTACAAGCGAAACTTGGTGAATTAACTAACCAATATGCTGAGTTAAAAAATGCTCACGCTGTTTCACCAATTGCTAATCCTTTACAATTAAGAACTGTAAGAAGAGCTATAGCAAGAGTGAAAACAGTGCTAAGCCAAAAAGACTTACAATAATTGTATCTGCTGAAAGATGGAAAAAAGAAATTTAAGAAAAGAAAGAATCGGTGTTGTTACTAGCAACAAAATGACAAAGTCAATCGTTGTATCTGAAACAAAGAGAGTAAAACACCCTTTATATGGTAAGTTCGTGTTAAAAACAAAAAAATATGTTGCACACGACGAATTGAACGACTGTAACATTGGTGACACAGTTAGAATTATGGAGACTCGTCCATTATCTAAAAACAAATGTTGGAGATTAGTTGAAATCATTGAAAGAGCTAAGTAATTATGGTACAACAGGAATCTAGATTAAAAGTAGCAGATAACACAGGAGCAAAAGAAGTTTTGACTATCCGTGTTTTAGGAGGAACGAAACGTCGTTATGCCTCTGTTGGAGATAAAATTGTAGTAACGATCAAAGATGCAACTCCAAACGGAAACGTAAAAAAAGGAACTGTATCTACAGCTGTTGTTGTACGTACTAAAAAAGAAGTGAGAAGAGCTGATGGATCTTACATCCGTTTTGACGATAACGCTTGCGTATTGTTGAACGCTGCAGGTGAAATGAGAGGAACTCGCGTATTTGGTCCGGTAGCAAGAGAACTTCGTGAAAAACAATTCATGAAAATTGTATCATTAGCACCCGAAGTGCTTTAATTCGTTCAAAGATGACAAAGCTAAAAATTAAAACAGGAGATAACGTACGCGTTATCGCTGGAGATCACAAAGGGTCTGAAGGAAAAGTTTTACGCGTATTCCGCGATAAAAATAAAGCAATCGTTGAAGGTGTAAACATGGTATCAAAACATGTTAAACCTAGCGCTACAAACCCTCAAGGTGGTATTGTTAAAAAAGAAGCAGCTATTCATATTTCTAACATTTCATTAATCGACCCAAAAACTAAAGAAGTTACTAAAGTTGGTTACAAAGTAGAAGGAGATAAGAAAGAGCGCGTTTCTAAAAAATCTAATCAAGCATTATAGTCATGACTTATATACCAAGACTTAAACAAGAATATAAAGACAGAGTAATCTCTGCTTTAAAAGAAGAATTCGGTTACAAAAATGTAATGGAAGTTCCAAAACTTGAGAAAATCGTTGTAAGCCGTGGAGTAGGTGCTGCAGTTTCTGATAAAAAATTAGTTGACCACGCTGTAGAAGAATTAACTAAAATTACAGGACAAAAAGCAGTTTCTACTATTTCTAAAAAAGACGTTGCTTCTTTTAAATTAAGAAAAGGGATGCCAATTGGTGCAAAAGTTACCTTACGCGGTGAAAGAATGTACGAATTCTTAGATCGTTTAGTAACTTCAGCATTACCACGTGTTCGTGATTTCGGTGGAGTAAAATCTACAGGATTTGACGGTCGTGGAAACTACAACTTAGGTGTGGTAGAACAAATTATCTTCCCTGAGATCGATATTGATAAAGTTAACAAAATTGCTGGTTTCGATATTACCTTTGTTACATCTGCTAACACAGATGCTGAAGCAAAATCGTTATTAGCAGAATTAGGAGTACCTTTTAAAAAGAACTAGTATGGCTAAAGAATCAATGAAAGCCCGTGAGGCGAAAAGAGAAGCATTGGTAGCAAAGTATGCTGCAAAACGCAAAGCTTTAAAAGAGGCTGGCGATTACGAAGCATTACAAAAATTACCTGCAAACGCTTCTCCTGTACGTTTACACAACCGTTGTAAATTAACAGGACGTCCAAGAGGTTATATGCGTCAATTTGGTCTTTCACGTGTAACTTTCCGTGAAATGGCTAACCAAGGGTTAATCCCAGGTGTTAAAAAAGCAAGTTGGTAATCTCGAAAAAAGTTTGTACTTTTGCCAACTAAATAATAATTTTAATTGATTAAAGGTTCAGGAAACATATGTTTCCTGAAAACCATAATCGCAATTTTATACATATGTATACAGATCCTATCGCAGATTTTTTAACAAGAATTAGAAATGCATCTCGTGCAAACCACAAAGTTGTTGAGATTCCAGCTTCTAATTTCAAAAAAGAAATCACAAAAATTTTATTCGACCAAGGATATATTTTAAGCTACAAATTTGATGACTCATCTGTTCAAGGTACCATCAAAATTGCATTAAAATATGATAAAGACACTAAAGAGTCTGTAATCAAAGATATCCAGAGAATTAGTAAACCAGGTTTACGTAAGTATTCATCATCTGTTGGTTTACCACGTATCTTAAACGGTTTAGGTATTGCTATTGTTTCAACATCTAAAGGTTTAATGACAGGTAAAAAAGCTAAGCAGTTAAATGTTGGTGGTGAAGTTATTTGTTACGTATACTAATAAAATAGACGAGCGAAATGTCAAGAATAGGTAAAAATCCAATCACAATTCCTGCTGGCGTAACAGTTGATGTTAAAGACGGAGTTGTTGTGGTTAAAGGAAAATTAGGAGAGCTTTCTCAAACTTTTGATAAAGTTGATGTGAAAGTAGAAGACGGACAAGTAATCGTTGAGCGTTCATCTGATATGAAAGATGAGAGAGCAAAACACGGTTTGTACAGAAGTTTAATCAACAACATGGTTGTTGGTGTATCTGAAGGTTTTACTATGCAATTAGAATTAGTAGGTGTTGGTTTCCGTGCGTCTAATCAAGGTCAAAAACTTGATTTAGCTTTAGGTTTCTCTCATAACATTGTTTTAAATATTGTACCAGAGGTTACAGTTGAAACAGTTTCTGAAAAAGGTAAAAGCCCAATCGTAAAATTAACATCATTCGACAAACAACTTTTAGGACAGGTAGCTGCAAAGATTCGTTCTTTCCGTAAACCTGAGCCATACAAAGGAAAAGGTATTAAGTTTGTTGGTGAAGAGTTAAGAAGAAAAGCAGGTAAATCAGCTTAAAAATTAAGACCATGTCATTAAACAAATCTGAAAGAAGACAAAGAATTCAATACAGAGTAAGAAAAACAGTTAGCGGTACAGCTGCTAGACCACGTTTGTCTGTATATAGAAGCAATAAAGAAATCTATGCACAAATCATAGATGATGTGAACGGTGTAACTTTAGTTGCAGCTTCATCAAGAGAAGCTGGTGTAACTAAAGGAACTAAAATTGAAACTGCTGCATCAGTTGGTAAACTAATTGCAGAGAAGGCTTTAAAAGCAGGTGTAGAAACAATCTCTTTTGATAGAGGTGGAAACTTATACCACGGTCGTGTGAAATCATTAGCTGAAGGCGCAAGAGAAGCTGGATTAAAATTCTAATTGTAATTAGTTATGTATCAAAATTATAAAAACGTAGAATATGTTAAACCAGCTGGTCTTGATTTAAAAGATCGTTTGGTTTCAGTTAATCGTGTTACCAAAGTAACTAAAGGGGGTAGAGCTTTTGGCTTTTCTGCTGTAGTTGTAGTTGGTGACGAAAACGGTGTAGTAGGTCATGGTTTAGGAAAATCTAAAGACGTTTCTGAAGCAATCGCTAAAGCGGTTGAAGATGCAAAGAAAAACTTAGTTCGTATTCCATTACAAGGAACAACAATTCCGCATGAACAAAAAGGTAAATTTAGTGGTGCTCGTGTATTTTTAATGCCAGCTTCAGTAGGTACCGGAGTAATTGCAGGAGGTAATGTACGTGCAGTATTAGAGTCTGTAGGTATCCAAAATGTATTATCAAAATCTCAAGGTTCTTCTAACCCTCATAACGTTGTTAAAGCTACTTTTGATGCTTTATTAAACATGAGAAGCGCTGCTACAGTTGCAAAACAAAGAGGAATTTCTTTAGAGAAAGTATTTAAATCTTAATTTTGAGTAGTATGTCAAAAATTAAAGTAAAACAAGTTAGAAGCAAAATCAATTGTCCAGAAGATCAAAAAAGAACGTTAGCAGCTTTAGGTCTTCGTAAATTAGGGCAAGTTGTTGAGCACGATAATACACCCGCAATTGTAGGAATGGTAAAGAAAGTTCAACATTTAGTTTCTGTAGAAGAAATTAACTAATTTAATTGAATTATGAATTTAAGTAATTTACAACCGGCAAACGGTTCTGTACATAATCAAAACAAAAGAGTAGGTCGCGGAGAAGGTTCTGGAAAAGGTGGTACTGCTGCACGTGGTCACAAAGGAGCCAAATCTCGCTCGGGTTATTCTAAGAAAATTGGTTTTGAAGGTGGACAGATGCCTTTACAGAGACGTGTTCCTAAATTTGGTTTTAAAAACATCAATAGAGTAGAGTATGTAGGTATCAATTTAGATACATTACAAACTTTAGTTGACAATGGAACAATTACTGATGCTTTAGATTTTAATGCATTAGTTGAAAATAATATAGTTTCAAAAAATAGCTTAGTTAAGATTTTGGGTAGAGGAGAGCTTAAAGCGAAATTAAAAGTAACTGCTCATAAATTTACAGCAACAGCAAAAGCAGCTATCGAAGCAGCTGGCGGTGAGGCAGTAACTTTATAAAAAATCATCAACTAGATATGAAGAAGTTTTTTGAAACTTTAGCTAATATTTGGAAAATCGAAGAACTTAAGAATAAAATCTTAATAACTTTAGGTTTGTTACTTGTGTACCGTTTTGGTGCACAGGTAACCTTACCAGGTATTGACGCTACAAAATTGCATGCTTTATCAGATCAAACTGATCAAGGGATAGGGTGGCTTATTAATGTATTTACAGGAGGTGCGTTTTCGCAGGCTTCTATTTTTGCATTGGGTATTATGCCGTATATCTCTGCGTCAATTGTAGTTCAGTTAATGGGTATTGCGGTACCTTATTTGCAGAAACTTCAAAACGATGGTGAAAGTGGTAGAAAGAAAATGAACCAAATTACAAGATGGTTAACTATTGGTATTACCTTAGTTCAAGGTCCAGGTTACATTTACAACTTGTATAAACAATTACCACCTGATGCATTTTTATTAGGCTTTGATTCTTTCTCTTTCTTATTCTCTTCAGTATTAATATTAACTACAGGAACAGTTTTTGCAATGTGGTTAGGTGAAAAGATTACTGATAAAGGTATTGGAAACGGTATTTCATTATTAATTATGGTTGGTATCATCGCTAAATTACCAATTGCATTCATGCAAGAGACACAGTCTCGTATGGTAGCAGGTAACGGTGGTCCAATGATGATTGTAATAGAAGTTATCATCTGGTTATTAATAATCATAGCTTGTATATTTTTAACAATGGCAGTTCGTAAAATCGCTGTACAATACGCTCGTAGAAGTGTAGCTGGTGAATACGACGCTGCATCTGTATCAGGAAACCGTCAGTGGATTCCTTTAAAGCTTAACGCTTCAGGTGTAATGCCAATTATCTTTGCACAAGCAATTATGTTTATACCACCAGTAATTGCTGGGTTATCCTCTTCAGACAGTGCGCAAACTGTAACCACAATGTTTAGTAACATATTTGGTTTAGAGTATAATTTAGTTTTTGCTTTGTTAATCATAATTTTTTCGTACTTTTACACCGCAATTACGGTACCTACCAATAAAATGGCCGATGATTTAAAACGTAGTGGAGGTTTTATACCAGGAATTAAGCCTGGACAAGAAACTGCAAACTTCTTAGATCGCGTAATGTCGTTAATCACATTTCCAGGTTCGTTATTCCTTGCTGTGATCGCAGTTTTACCTGCAATCGCGGTATCTTTAATGGGAATTCAACAGGGTTGGGCAATGTTTTATGGTGGAACATCTTTATTAATTTTAGTAAGTGTTGCAATTGATACAATACAGCAAATTAATGCTTATTTGTTAAACAAGCAGTACGACGGATTAATGAAGAGTGGAAAAAATAGAAAAGCAATTGCTTAATATATGGCAAAACTC
>JAHAYQ010000295.1 GCA_018384465.1 Myroides sp.
GTTGAATGACCAAGGAGAAATGGCAGAGTGGTCGAATGCGGCAGTCTTGAAAACTGTTGACTGTAACAGGTCCGGGGGTTCGAATCCCTCTTTCTCCGCAATAAACACTGATACTTAATCAGTTAAAGCATAAACACCCAATTTTACACCCAAAAATGTAAAGTTGGGTTTTTTAATTTAGGTTACAAAAAATCTAATGGACTTGGTGTCGATTTCTTATCTACATCTGTAATATGAGTGTAAATCATGGTTGTTCTAATATCACTATGCCCTAATAATTCTTGTACAACCCGAATGTCAATTCCGCTTTTTATTAAATGTGTGGCGTACGAATGACGCAAAGTATGCACACTGCCTTTTGTTGCAATATTGGCTTTTTTCATTGACTTTTTCAAAACTAACTGAACACTTCTTTCGCTGTATTGCTCATCATTAGTTCCTTCGAATAAAAATATTTTGGGTTTATATTCAATATAATATTCTCGCAACAAACTTAATAACTTATCAGGTAAAGCTACCAGCCTATCTTTATTCCCTTTGCTTTGTTGTATTAACAGTAAATTACTGTCGGATTTTACATCGGTTAGTTTAAGATTTATTAACTCACTTAAGCGTAATCCACAACTGTAAATAGTGGTAAGAATTGCTTTATGCTTTAAATTTTCTGTAGCATTTAATATTTTTCTTACTTCTTCTTGAGAAAAGAAAGTAGGCAGTTGGGTTGATTTTCGTTTAGGATATAAATAATTCAATTCTATCGTTTGATTATTGACCAACTCATAAATCTTCTTAATTGCCCCAACTAAAGAGCGTTGATAAGATGCACTAATATTGTCTTGAAATACTTTTTCATTAATAAAACCCTCTATTTCAGCAATAGGTATTTCGTTGAGCGTACGATATTTATTCATATACTCTAAGAATATTTGTGCATAACCACAATACGATTTTATCGTATTATTGGCATAGCGTTGCACTTGCAATCGGTCATGTAAAGTTTTTAATATTGTTTCGCTATCCATACTTAAATAAATCTAATTGAACCTATTTTGCTTCGCTATCCACAAAAAATAACTTACTAAGTAACTAATTTACAAAAAAGTAATTATATTAGCAACAGATTTTACGAAATGCGCATATAGGTGTTATTTTACGAAACTACACCGTGTTTTATTTCGTGAAATAACAATGTTGGTGGCAATACGAACCGAACTCTCGAAAAAAATTGTAGCTTTGCACCATAAAATTAAAAGTAAGCGAAAAATGTAAAAAAATAATTTCTTTCAGACCTTCAGAAAACAGTGAACTCGAAATCGAGTTTGGCTGATTTGTTTAATATCTAAAAGGAAGAAATTATGCTTACTATTCAAAATTTATCATATACACATCTTAACAAAGATTTACTGTTCAGCGACATCAATCTGACGGTAAATAATCACGGAAAAATTGCATTAATTGGCAACAATGGTGTTGGAAAATCTACCTTGCTGAAAATTATTGCCAAAGAATTACAACCGTCTGACGGACTGTTGAAAGTCGAAACGCAACCGTATTATATTCCGCAAATTTTCGGGCAATTCAATCATTTAACCATTGCACAAGCCTTGCTAATTGATGAAAAACTGAACGCTTTGAAAGAAATTCTGAACGGAAATGTATCGGAAGAAAATTTCAGTTTGCTCAATGACGATTGGACGATAGAAGACCGTTGTAGGGAAGCCTTGAACTATTGGAATTTGTCTAATTTAGACTTGTCTCAAAAAATGGAAACATTGAGCGGAGGACAGAAAACCAAAGTGTTTTTGGCAGGAATTTCCATTCACCAACCCGAGTTGGTTTTGTTGGACGAGCCGAGTAATCATTTGGATAATTCGGGAAGAAATATTTTGTATGATTTCATCGAAAACACAAAAAGCACCTTGATTATCGTAAGCCACGATAGAAAATTATTAAATATTCTGGATACCGTTTGCGAACTGAACAAAAACGGAATTAAAGTTTATGGAGGTAATTATGATTTTTACAAAGAGCAAAAAGAAATTGAAATCAATGCGATAAGCCAAGATATACACAGCAAAGAAAAGGCGTTGAAGAAAGCGAAAGAAAAAGAACGTGAAACCACAGAACGGCAACAAAGATTAGATGTCCGAGCCAAGAAAAATTTAGGCAAAGCAGGACTTCCGAAAATAGTTTCCAATACGTGGAAAAACAGTGCAGAGCGGAGTACCGCCAAAATTGCGGGTGTTCACACAGAAAAAATCGGGAATATCAAACAAGAGCTTCAAAACCTGCGTTCTTCGCTTTCGGAAACCGACCAAATGAAATTCGGGTTTGACAACGCCAAACTACATAAAGGCAAAAAGTTGTTCGTTGCCGAAAATATCAATTTTAGTTATGAAAACGGAAACTATTTGTGGACGGAAAATCTTAACTTTCAAATTGTAAGTGGAGAACGAATTGCCATAAAAGGTACAAACGGTTCGGGAAAAACAACCTTGATAAAAGTGATTTTGAGAAATCTGAAACCACAAATCGGGACGGTTTTTATCGCAGAAAATAAATCGGTTTATATCGACCAGGATTATTCTTTGATTGACAATAATCTGACAGTTTACGAACAGGCACAAGTGTTTAACACGACTGCATTGCAGGAACACGAAATTAAAATTCGGTTGAACCGGTTTTTGTTCACAAGAGAAGATTGGGGTAAATCTTGTAACGCTTTGAGTGGTGGAGAAAGAATGCGTTTAATGCTATGCTGTTTAAGTATCGGCAATCAATCACCCGATATGATTATTTTGGACGAGCCGACCAACAACTTAGACATTCAAAATATTGAAATTCTGACGAATGCAATCAACGATTATCAGGGAACATTGCTTGTCATTTCTCACGATGAAACTTTTTTGGAGCAAATCAATATTAAACGGAAAATAGCACTGTGAACAACCAGTACTGCCACCAA
>JAHAYQ010000307.1 GCA_018384465.1 Myroides sp.
GAGAACGTTCCGGCAGCAGTTGCATCGGCTATAAAATTACCTAATGTAATGGTTCCGGCAGCGAATTTTTCCATTTCAAACACTCCTAAAGGTCCGTTCCACAAAATAATTTTAGAGTTCATAATTACTTTGTTGAACTGCTCTAATGTTTTTGGACCAACATCCAACCCTTGCCATCCGTCAGGAATTTCATTAGCAGCAACAATTTGCGTGTTGGCATCGTTAGAGAACGCATCGGCAGCCACCACATCTACAGGAATATGAATTTGTACGTTTTTGGCTTTTGCTTTTTCTAAAATTTCTAACGCCAATTCTAATTTATCGTCTTCAACCAACGAACTACCAATGTTTCCCCCTTGTGCTTTGATAAAGGTAAACATCATACCGCCGCCAATAATCATGTGATCTACCTTGTCTAAAATATTTTCGATGATGGTGATTTTAGACGACACTTTAGATCCACCTAAAACAGCCGTTACCGGTTTTTCGGTTGAATTCAACACTTTGTCGATGCTTTCAATTTCTTTTGCTAATAACAATCCGAAACATTTATCGTTCGGGAAGAATTTCGCCACAATGGTAGTAGAAGCATGTGCGCGGTGTGCTGTACCAAAAGCATCGTTTACGTAGATATCTCCTAATTTCGACAGCTTTTCAGCAAAAGCTTCATCACCCGCTTCTTCTTCTTTATAAAAACGAAGATTTTCTAATAAAATCACATCGCCTGCTTTTGCATCGGCAACTACTTTTTCAACATCAGCACCCACAGAATCGTTAACGAAAGTTACTTTTCTATCTAACACCTCTTCCACTTTAGAAACGATATGCTTTAAAGAAAACTGATCTTCAGGACCATTTTTTGGTCGACCTAAATGCGACATTAAGATGGCGATACCACCTTGGTTCACAATTTTATCAATGGTAGGTTTGGCAGCAACAATGCGGTTGTCATCTGTTACCTGGAATTGATCGTTTAAAGGCACATTGAAATCTACACGGATTATTGCCTTTTTGTTGTTGAAATTAAAATCGTTAATGGTTTTCATTTGAGTTTTAACGTTGAGTTGTTTTTATAGCTACAAATATACAATTAATTACAAAATATAAATTTTACCCAGAATTTTACCACTGATGCACAGATCTATTTTAAAGAAGAATAGAAAATATAGTTATTTAAGGATTGATTAGCAAGTATAGACAACAAAAGGTATCATAGTGTAAGTTCAATTAAAAATTATAAATTTGTATCATGAAATTTTCAAGCATCGTTGGTCAGTACCATTTAAAAAAGCATTTAACCCACAGCGCTTCCAGTGGAAGAATTCCGCATGCGCAGTTATTCGTAGGTCCTGAAGGTTGTGGTACTTTAGCCATGGCTATTGCTTATGCCCAGTATCTTATTTGTGGCAACAAGGGCTTGGAAAATGAAGGAGGTGTGGCTGCATGCAATTTAAAGTTTGATCAGTTACAACACCCCGATCTTCATTTTGTTTATCCGGTAGCTTCTACCGATGATGTTAAGAAAAACCCTACCAGCGATAACTTTTTAACCACTTGGTACGATTTTATAAAGAACCATCCGTATGGATCAATCAACGATTGGTACGAAACCTTAGGTATTCCTAAAAAACAAGGAATTATTTCGGTGCAGGAAGCCAGTACGATGATGAAAAAATTATCCCTTAAATCGTTTGAAGGCGGTTACAAAGTGATGATTGTTTGGATGGCAGAAAAAATGAACACCGAATCGGCAAACAGATTATTAAAGTTTTTAGAAGAACCTTCAGATAAAACCGTTTTTATATTGATTGCTGAAGATGAAAGCGCGCTTTTACCTACTATTTTATCTCGCTGTCAAGTATTACATTTCAATGCCCTTAGTGAACAAGAAGTGGTCCAAGCATTAATTGATCAAGAAAACTGCGACGAAGTAGATGCTTACAGTATCGCTAAGCAAGCACAAGGCAATTACAGCAAAGCTTTAAAACTGCGCTATAATGTTACTGAAGAGTATCCTTTTGACGAATGGTTTGTTTCTTGGGTTCGATCGGCTTTTAAAGCCAATAAGAACGCACGCGTAGTAAGCGATTTAGTTAAGTGGAGTGAAGAAATAGCAGCTATTGGTCGAGAAAAACAGAAATTATTTTTAAACCATTGTATGGAATTATTCCGTCAGGCGTTGCTGTTAAACTATCATACTTCTGAATTGGTCTATATGAAGCCCAATGTTGAAAATTTTAAGTTAGAAAACTTCGCTCCGTTTGTTAACGAAAACAATATAATGGAGATTTTTGAAGAGTTAGAAAGTGCTATTTACCACATAGAACGCAACGGTAATGCCAAGGTAATTTTTACCGATTTATCGATTAAACTTACTCGATTGATTCACAGGAAATAATATCTTTAGTTATTAAATATTTTTTTCCATTTCGTCACCGTATTTCTGCTTAACTTAAAATGGTTAGCTAACTGTACATTGTTTAACTCGTGCTTTTTTTGATATTGCAATATTTGTTTAATGGTTTTTTCGTCATAAGCCTTATATTTTTGTTGCAATTGTTTCTCTGACTTTGTCTTGTTGCCAAATAATTTTTCATTGAGTTGTTCCACTTCAAAATGAGATAATTCTTCTTTTTCTAACAAATCTGCAAAATCTTTAAAGCGTTGAGGAAACTTCATCTGTATTAAATCCTTGTATATTTTAGCATAATAAGGTTTCGATCTCATTTTTTGTGCTTCTTTATCCATTTGTATAAAGTAGTTTTAGGAATGTTGTACTCTTTAATAATTTCAGTTGGTGTCTTTTTTTTAAGCTCAATTAATTCAATGATAAACCCAATAATTTCTGGTGTGTATAAACTTTTAGTAAAACTGGGAAGCCCACTTCTATGCTTAGTTTCTTTTTTAGGTATGGGAGCATATAACAATAGGTGCTGTGAATAGATTCTAAAAAAATCGTATTCAAGCAATTTACTCCATCTCAGTAACAAATCAGTATCTAAGCTTTTCTTTTCGTACATCCTGTCAATAACTACTGTGTCAGCTTTTAAAAAATTAGCAATCCGATCTTCGTCGATCTCTTTTTCAAGAACCAATTGTTTAATCATCGTTCCGATGTGTATCTCTTTATAATTAAATTTCATCATTTAAAAACAACAGTTTCTCTCTGTATTAAAAAATATGTTTTAAGGGGTCATCTCTAAATTCTGTAGGAGTTATCCCACAGTGTTTTTTAAAAAACTTCGTGAAATTAGACGTATCACTAAACCCTGAGTGAAAAGCAATTTCACTGATACTTTGGTTACTGTATCGAAGTTCTTGCTTAATTTCTAAGATAATAATTTGAATCAGCCATTGCTTAGGCGTGGTATGTTCATGTTCTTTAAAAGCATTTTCAAGTGAAAGACCATTCACACTTAATAAATCAACATAATATTTCACGGGTTGATTTTTGTTTTTTTCTTGGTAGACCAATTTTTTAAATTGGTTTACCAGATATAGTCGACTATTCTTTCTGTAAGGAATATTTTTATCGCTTATCAATTCGCTTGCAATAAGCATAAGGTTGTACAAGCCGTTTGCTATGATTATTTTCTGTACCGGCGTCATATTTTCCTTCAGTTCTTCCGCAATATAGTCCAGGATTAATCCCACACTTTTTTCTCGATTTCTTACCGGTAAATACGTTGCTTTTCCTTTATCAAACAACATTCCATCATACAACAGATGGGTTTTAACACTATTCTCTGTAAAGAACGTTTCTTCGAAAAACAAGACCGTCCCTTCGTACTGCATATCTTCGTAAAAATGTGTGGTTACGTGTGGCGGGATTAACAACAAGTACTTTTCTTTTATGATTAGTTCGTCGCCCCCTACCGAATAGATTCCTTTACCCTCATCAAAAAACAAGATGGCGTAATAATTTGCCTTATGTGGTTTAAAATATTGTTCGTTTTTAAGCAGCTGTCTTAACGAGCTGACGTATACGCCCACCTGCATCTCTTGGTTTGGAAAAGGTATGGATATACATTCTATAAGTCTATCTTTTGGTTTTTGTAGATGCTGATTTATCTTTTCTAAATCTTCTATACTATTAAAAACCTTATTTTTAATAGAAGGAGAGAGATTGCTTTTAACAATCTCTCCTTCGTCTTTAAAATTGCCCATCTTATATATTTCTTACATCTCCACAATAATAAATTCTGACCTACGGTTTTCTTGGTGTTCTTCTTCTGAACATTTCACCCCGTCTGCACAGTTGTTGATTAATTCACGTTCACCGTAACCTTTAGCTGTTAAACGAGCGGCTTCAATACCTTGTTCGATCAACCAACTGCGAGTTGATTTTGCTCTTCGATCTGATAAACGGTCGTTGTAGGCATGCGATGCACGGCTGTCGGTATGTGAACGGATGTCGATCTTCATTGTTGGATATTCTTCTAAAACTGCCAATACTTTAGCTAATTCCATCGCGGCATCCGGTCGGATATTCGATTTGTCTAAATCGAAGTAAATCGGATTCAAGTTCAACACTTTAAATAAATCATCACCTTCTTTAACAGGGGTTTTAGCCGGTTCCATTACCAATGTTACGTGCGTTACACCTGTTTTGTTGTCTAAAACAGCTTCGGTTTCTGCTGTTTGATAACCTTCTTTTTCTGCTCTGATGCGGTAGCTTTTTCCACAATCAAAATCCGCATCAAATCGGTAAGTCGCATCTATATAACGACTGCGACCGTTTAAATCTTTATACATGAAATCGTACAAAGTCAACCCAGCATCACTGATTACATCGCTTGTTTTTGAGTCTATTACCTTTACAATTAAATCTTGAAGACATTCTAACTGCAACGCACGCGTTTCTACAAAACGATAAATATCATCGTTTCCTTGTCCGCCTTCACGGTTAGAACTGAAAAAGCCTTGTTTAGTTAACGGATCAATGTAATAAGCAAAATCATCGGCTTTAGAATTTACCGGTGCTCCTATGTTTTGCACTTCTCCATAGCTGCCATCAGCATACGTTTTTACACCGTAAATATCTAACCCGCCCAGACCAATGCGCCCGTCGCTTGAAAAATACAATTCATCAGTATCGGTGATAAATGGAAAAGTTTCCCGGGCTTCGGTATTTATTGCAGGACCTAAATTCTCAGGTCCGCCAAAGGTTCCGTTATCGTGAATGGCAATCCTCCAAAGATCGGAGTTACCATAACCTCCCGGACGATCACTTGCAAAATACATAAGCTTCTCGTCTTTACTTAAAACAGGATGTGCCGTACTAAAGCTATCTCCGTTAAAGGGTAATTCTTCTACATCTGTCCACTTGCCGTCTTTTAAATAAGCACGGTAAATTTTTAACTTTGTATCTTGATCGTATCCTCTTTTGTTATTTAATATATTGTTTCGGGTAAAATACATCGTTTGTCCGTCTTTGGTAACCACAGCTGTTGATTCGTTGAGTTTACTCTTTACATCGCCTTTAATACGGGTAATATTCCTTTTTACAGGCTCTTTATCCAAGCTATAGCTATACAAACTTGTAAACGATTCGTTTGTCCAAGTGTGTACTTTTTTTGACAGATTACCTGTATCACGGGCGCTGGTAAAATACAATTCGTTGTTGTGAACATAACTACCATAATCCGCATAAGGCGTGTTGATTTCTAAATTGGCTACCTTATCGTAGCGTCCAGAGTTTTCTTGAATCTGTTTTTTTAATGCTGCTTCGTCTTTACGAAATTGGGCAATTTGCGTGTGGCTGCCTGCTTTAGATACAAACAAATCATAGTAGCGCTTGGCTTCTGTTTCATTACCCGTGTGCTGTAACGTTTGACCGTAACGGTAGTAATATTCCGTAGCGATTTCTTCGTTTGCATATTCGGTAAACAATTGCTCGTAATGTTTGTTGGCTTCCTGATAACGGGCATTAAAATAATAGGCATTACCTAATTTTTCTAATAAATCCTGACTAACAAATCCACGTTTAAGTACCTTTTCATAGATAGTTGCCGATTCTATATACGCCCATCGATCGTATTGCTTGTTTGACTGTTTTAAGCCCGCTTGAGCTTGTGCCGTGGTATTCCCCAAAAAAATGAAAGATGCCAGGGCTATTATTGATAATCCTTTTTTCATATCCTGATAATTTTAGAAGAAACGCGGCGAGTTTACGCGACGGTACTTGTTAAACAATTCAAATCTTAAAAAGATCTCGTGCGATCCATTGTTGTAATGTGCCAACTTGGTGGTCTCTCCATCGTAGCTGTAACCGATAAACAAGCCGTTATTGATTTGATATCCAACCAAGGCGCTCCATGCAGCATCCCAACGATAAGCAGCACCCAAGGTGAACTTTTCACTGAATAAAAAGTTTGCCGTAACATCGGTTTGTAGCGGTGCGCCCTCTATCGCTTTAAACAATACTGCTGGTTTAAACTTCAGCATCGGGTTTAGTTCAAACACATGACCTCCCATTAAGAAAAAGTGCATGCGTTGGGTCATTGTACTTTGAATATTGTCGTTGTAACGTGTGGTTTGCAAAAAATTAGGTACAGACAACCCTACATAACTTTTTTCATTATGCCAGTAAACACCTGCTCCGATGTTAGGTGTAAATTGACCGCTGATGTCGTGTTGAAACTGTGAATCGTTCGGATTATAAATCAACAACTTTGAGTAAGCAACATCTAACATATTGGCTGACCCTTTTAATCCAAAAGATAATTTATTTGCCTGACGCCCCCCGAGGTCTAAGGTGTATGAAAAATCTACACTCACCGTATTTTCTGTCATTACACCCAACTTATCATTTACAAAACTAACGCCCAACCCAACTTTGCTATCGGCAATAGGTGTGTTGATGGAAAAAGCATTGGTAGTAGGTGCCCCGTCTAAACCTGCCCATTGCGTGCGGTGCAATCCAAAAATGCTTAATGCACCTCGGCTCCCTGCATACGCCGGGTTGATATTGATGGTATTGTACATATAATGCGTGTACTGAGGATCTTGCTGTGCATTGGCCGGTAAGCTTACTAAAGCTAACAAAGCCGATAATATCTTTATTTTTCTCATTGCTCTTTAGTTTTAGTCGTTGCTCTCTAAATGTAAGTGTCCTACCTTCTTCACCCAATGGTTTTGTCCGTCGCGATCGTATAGGTATTCTACTACGTAATAATACGTGCCTGTTGGCAACATCTCTCCTTGATTAACCACTCCCTTACCTTGGGCGTAACCATTAAACACGTTGCCACGGCTGTTATAGCTGGTGGTTTCGTAGACCTTGCGACCCCAACGGTTGAAAATCGTTACGTTATTGGTAGGAAACTGTTCGATGTTATCGATGATGAAATAGTCGTTTAGACCATCGCCATCGGGTGTTACTCCTTGATAAATCACTACATCACCCAAATTCAGGTGCTCTTCTTTGATTTTTCCCAAAGTAAAAATTCCAAAACTTTCCACGTTGATCGGAGTGGTTACCGTACGTGCGGCATAATCAACCACACCGCCTTCGTCTACCCAAAGTTGTTGGGCTTCATCCCAACGAACAATGTGCAATCCTGCTGCCATATTATTGGTTAGCAAGGCAGGCGTTCTGCGATCGTCCCAACTCAAAGTAACTATAACCGAATTATCGGTAGGGGTACTTTGGTTGATGATCCAATATTCCTGATCGTCAATCACTTCAATAATACCAGCACGACTGGCGTGTGGGTATTGTGCATTTGAGTTTTCTAATAAATACTCGCCTGTATAGGTTTCTGCAAGGTGTGCCGGAGCAGAAATACCTGCAAAACGGTAATAACCACCGTCGCCTACTGGGTATTTAAAAGTTTCGTTACCTATTTTGGTTACTTCGCCATTTACGTGGCTGCGATCGGACGTATTGATGTGCTTGGCGCCCTTTAAGAAAACAAACGCACCGCCGTTTTCCTTATCCATCCACACCACTCCATTAGTCAGATTCACCGTACCAGCGTTTTCAATGTCATTGGTTAAGTGGAAGGCATGTTCGCCCCCAGCTTTGTTAAACAATACATCGTAAAAACTACTTGGTGAAACACCTGATATGTTTTGCAAACCTGGCATTACCCCTTCAAAAACAACGTAACCCGTAGTACTGTTTGTGGTGTAACTAAACAAGCCTTCGTTTTGATAATGACCATAGAAATAAAAATCTCCATCGTTTAAAACATTACCCGACGACTCGTTCTTAAAATCGAAATAGGTAGAAACCTCCGTACCAGAACTTACAGAAAGATCGCCCGTGTT